>CAYYTD010000094.1:0-1595 GCA_964474475.1 uncultured Oscillospiraceae bacterium
TCTTCGAGGTCGTAAATGACTGCATCGCTCTCAAAAACGTCGGAGTTTTGCAACATTGCGGGGTTATTACCCGGCATAAAAAGTAAACTACGTCTCATTTACTTGCCTCCATTCTGCTCAATGCGGTCAAAAGCCGCGCCCGAATGGTATAGTCGAGCGCGCCCTTGTCTTCGCAAGTGACTTCGATTGCGGAAATGCCCTTTTCTGCCAGCGTGTCGTAGATGACCTTTTCAATTTGATCCTTGAAAAAGTCGTACACTATGCTGCGTATGGTTACGGACATCACGTCGCTTTCTTTGACGGTAATCAAGGCGTCGTTAGATTCCAACGAGCCTGCTATTCCTCTTTTCATCGATAAGTCCTTCTTAATAGTTATTATTTGTTTTCGTTGTATCTCTTGTTAGCAACTGCCAAAACGCGGTTCATTTCGTTCTTGACGATCATGTAACCTTCGTCTACGCCCATACCGGGTTTTGCCAAGCATTGAAGAGCACGGCAAGCAATGGCGATGTTGGTTGTGGTTTGTGCGGAAATGTTGGTTTCGTTGCAAGTTCCGCCGCAGTAGCTGCCTACGCCTGCTTTGTTGCAGTATACGATTGCTTCAGCAACGTTGTTTACGCCACCAAGGTCGGGAGTTTTGATTTGAAGAACGTGACCTGCATGGTTATCTGCAAAGTACTTGATGTCTTCCAAAGTGTTGCACCATTCGTCTGCAACGATTTCCAGCTTGGAGCCAACTTCGTTGAGTTTTGCGGTGAGGATCTTTTCGTATTGCATTGTGCCTTCTCTGTCGCCGGTGTCGATAGGACCTTCGATACGGATACGGAAGGGAGCTGCCGTCTTTTCACATTCAAGAAGGTAATTGAACATCTTGTCTACGTCGTAGTTGAATGCCAAACCGATGGTTCCGTATACGTCGATGTGGAACACAGGGCTGTAGTTTTCATCTGCACGGTACTTGATGATACGATCTCTAAGCCAAGCGATGTACTTGAGCAAGATTTCGCCGTTTTCGCCAAGTTTGGTACCAACGTGGTTGATAAGAGCGTGGGGAAGAACGTCTGCTTCCTTGATGATCATCTTGTCGGCATTGTCGTAACGGTCGTCGCCCGATTGAGTGAATACGGGAACTGCTTCGTAAGGTCCCTTTTCAACGTCGTATTCGTCACGAATAACTTCTGCCATGGTGATGCGGCGGCTATTTGCCGTAGCGTTGAGCAAAGCTTGCGTAATACCGTAACGAATTGCGGTGTGAAGGCGTTTGCCGTTGATTTGCATTCTGTCGTACTTTTCGGCAAGAGGACGGAACTTGGATACGTCTTCACCGATAAGTTGAGGAACGATTTCCTTTTGAATGAAAGGAATGAATTCGCTTGCAAGGAACAAAGGATCGCGTCCGCCAGCTCCGCTGTATTGAACTGCTGCGCAGTCGCCGTAACCAACGGTGCCGTCTTCAAGAATCAATTGGATGGAGATGGCTTCGCCTGCTTGACGAATGCTTTGGAATCCGTCCGTTACGGGTTCGCCAACGTACATAAATCCGTCGTGTCCGGCGCCTTGCTTAATAGCTTTTTGGTCGTCGAAATAAAATCCGG
>CAYYTD010000094.1:1618-2943 GCA_964474475.1 uncultured Oscillospiraceae bacterium
ATTTTAAGTATACCTTCTTTTAATTATATATTTTTTTATTTGGTAATAAAAATTGTTTTGAAATTAGTCGTTATAAGTAGGACGGCCGATAAGGTGACCGGTACTTACAGCGCACACATCGTCGATAGTGAGTTGGAAAGACACTTCGCGACCTTCGCTTGCTGCGCGATCTGCAATCTTCTTGCGGTGGAATTCCTTAATGTCGTCGGAAAGGGCAAGTTTGCCGAATTCGAGAATACGAATGCATCCGTCGTTGTCACGTGCGGGAAGAATGAGTCCTGCGTTGAACTTGGAGGGAGCGAAAGGAATATCGATAAGTCCTTGAGCAAATGCGTTTACGATACCTTGAGCAAGGTCGCCTTCGCCTGCAGCAAAAATTGCATCCATAAAGCAGTTGACTTCCTTTTCGATTTGGTTCATTTCGCGAGTGAGAGCTTCACATTCGGGGAATTTTTGATCTTGAAGAAGTCTGGTAACCAACTTACTTGCCTTGATACCGTCGGCGTTAGCCTCTTTGGTGGGGATACCTACGGATTCGTGGGGAGTTTTGTTGATCATTTTGGTTGCACCGGAAAGAGCTGCAACGGTACTACTCATAGCGATAAGGCCCATTGCTTCCGCTTCGTCTGCAGGGAAACCACCCATCCATTGGTGGAAAACGGTGGTAACGCAAACGTCGGTGTAACCGTATTTTACAAGGTATTCGTCCGTTTGTTTTTGAAGGGTTCTGATTGCAGCGATATCTTGAACTACGTTTCCGCCCATACCGTAACCGACGGTGATGTTTTTAACGCCTTGTTCTGCAGCAAGCAATGCTTCTACAATACCGATCGTGTTGGAAATTGAAGGAGGAACGAGGGTACCGGTAAGAGGTCCGAAGGGTTCGCGGTTGATGTGAACGCCTTGTTCTTCGTAGTAACCAACCAAACGGTCGCAATATTGCCAATACTTGACGGTATCTTCGATGGAAACGCTCTTTGCGTAAGGCAAGTTGTAAGAAATTGCACCGCCTTCGTTGGAGGTCCATCCTGCTGCATGAACTACTTCGGCAAGTAAACGAGAGTCGGGCGTGCCGTGACGAGCTTGAAGGGGAACGTTGATTGCGTTGTAAACTTGTTTGCATCCGCTAACGCCGTGGTTTACTGCCGGGAAACCGTTAAGAAGAGAACGGCCGATTTTGGCACTTTCTTCAATGGCTTTTTCGCCTTCGGCATAACGGTTTTGACGGGTGTAACTGTCAATTGTGGAAGGAAGGAAGTCTGCGCCTGCCTTTTCCAAATATTGCAACAATTCGATGTGCTTTTCAATTACTGCAACGCCTGCAC
>CAYYTD010000094.1:2953-4975 GCA_964474475.1 uncultured Oscillospiraceae bacterium
AACACAAACGGAGCGGCATAAACATCAAAGATGTCTTCCGGATTGGCAAACTTGGCCCAGACGTTCAGGGTGTCGGTGTTGGTTTGGACAGTGTTATCCGTCATGAAGATTTTGCCGGGCTGGTTATATTCCCTTCCGTTGGCAAGTTTTACGGCAAAGTTCTTTTCGTCGGGGACGGTTTTGAGGAACTTAACTGCTTCGTCGAGGTTAAGTTGAGGATCGCTGCCGGTTTTCCAAGTTGCCAACACTTCCTCTCTTTCTTGCAAAAACTCTTCCTGAGTAAGTTTTTTATTTCTAACCATAATAATTCACCTTTAAATAATATATTGATTTTGTATTTTACGAAATTAACAACCGCATCCGCAACCGCTGTGAGTTTTGTTCAGCTGGCTTTCCGGAAGCCCTTGAGTAGCAGGCTTGTCACGCGTAACTTCGATGGGTGCCATGTGTTTCTTCATTATCTTTAATGCAAGCAAGGGATCTATTTGTGAAAGCAAGCCCATTGCCGCCAAGATGTAGTCCGCATCCAAAAGATACTTGGGATTGACGGGACGAAGTTCCAACGGTTTTGACGTTGTATACTCGACCTTTTTGAGTATTTGATAGGGATCGGGGTTGTGAATAAGCACGCCGCCCGTGCCGATTACGTAACGCACGCGGCTGAGGTCTTTGCCGTACTGGTTGTACACCATTCCCATGGGCGTGTACATTTCTTCCATGCGGCCGACGTGGCGTTCCATCGCTTTATCCACGCAAATTCTTCCCATAATACGGTCGATGTGCACTTCGTGTTCGTTTTGCGGAACCGTGTCGACGTGTTCGTGGCGGAAAAGCAGTTCCTTTTCCAAATTCACGTTTTCGTCTTCGTCTATCATGCGAAGTTCTTCCTTGGTGAGAGATTCCAACACGCCGAGTGCCGAATATCTCATACCCAAGTCACCCTCCACCGTACGCTTTGCATAAGGTTCTTCAAGCCCTTTCAAGATTACGTCGCTGCGCTTTGCCGACGGAGAACACATAGAATACATATCCGTTGTGGCACCGCCGATGTCGACAAGCACTATCTCGCCAAACCCCGCTTCGTGCATGTATCCCTTCGAGAGCAACTCTGCCGCCTGCAAAACCGATTCCGGAGTGGGCAAAATAACTTTGTCTATTTCGTTCTCGATTTTCTTAATGCCCTTGGCTTCGATGATGTTCTTCAAAAAGATTTCTCTAATTTTTTCACGCGCGTCGGGGATGTTCAGTACGTTGAGCCTTGGCATAACGTTTTCGCAAACATATTCCTGCATGCCGTACTGATTAGCAATCTCCATTATGTCGTCTTGGCAATCTTTGTTGCCAGCGTAGATAACGGGGATTTTGATTCCGTTTTCCGCAAGCATACGTTGGTTGTACAACACGCATTCACTGTTGCCACCGTCCGTGCCGCCGGAAAGCAGAATGATATCGATGTTTTTGTCGAGGATCTGCTGAATGTTGCGCTTGGTGAGGTGATGAGAGAAAGCCAAATCTACCTTGGCACCCGCGCCCAAACATACACGCTTTGCCGCCTCGACGGTAAGTTCTTCAACCAAGCCGATGGCGCACATTTTCAATCCGCCCGCAGCCGAAGAACAACCTATTATCTTGTCGAACTTGACTTCTTCGCCTAACTTTTTGTACAACTCTTTAAGCGCGTTTTCGTACCCTATCGTGATATCCGTTGCTACGGTTGTAAAATGGCTTGCCGTCGCAATGATGTCTTCCTTGTCGGTGTCCACCGCGGTGAGCTTGGTAAAAGTAGATCCGAAGTCGATCATTAGGTAACGACTCATATCGTTATTAACCCTCCTGCTCCTGTTCCTTACTGATTTTACCGCTAACGATTGTCGATATCAAAGTTTGGCAAAAGCTATTCGCCCAAAACTTCTTTGATGTCGGGCAACGTCTTTTCGATAGGCGTTCCGGGAGCGTATACCTTGTTGAAGCCCATTTTGTAGAAACGTTCTTTTACTTCGTCAAAGTTTTGTTTGCCGATAA
>CAYYTD010000095.1:0-4971 GCA_964474475.1 uncultured Oscillospiraceae bacterium
GCCCACCTTGAGCTGGCAGCCCGGCTTGGAAGGCTTGCCGTTTACGTCTACTTTGCCGCTGTCACATGCTTCTTGTGCAACGGTGCGCCTCTTGAGAATGCGCGATACCTTCAAAAATTTGTCTAATCTCATCGTTAATCTTCCTTTGATTGACGAAAATAATAAATACTTGCCTGCATTGCGGCAAACTTGCACCATTTTACCAAAATTGCTTGCAACGCTTGGCGAATTTGCTTGTGAATTATAAATAAAACGCCTACAATTTTGCAACGAATCTGTGCGCTGCTTGCCACAAACTGCACCTTTGCTTGCCACAAACTGCACCTTTGCTTGCCACAAACTGCACTTTTGCTTGCAACAAGCTCGTTTTTTACCTTCAACCCACTTGCCTTTTGTGCAAAAACTATTTGCCGCCAAAGGTGCGGCGGCAAAAAATTACATTTCTTTGCGGTTGATGAAGGCGCGGGACAGGGTGACTTCGTCGGCGTACTGCAATTCGCTGCCGATGGAAATGCCCTGCGCAAGGCGTGTGACCTTGACGCCCATTTCCTTGACGAAACGTGCCACGTAAGTTGCCGTTGCTTCCCCTTCGGCAGAGGTATCCGTTGCCAAAATAACTTCCTTTACGTTGCCGCTCAAACGCTTGAACAGCTCGGCAAAGCGAAGGTCGTCGCGCCCGATTCCCTTGAGAGGGTTGAGCACGCCGCCCAACACATGGTAAACGCCCTTGTACTCGCCAAGACGTTCCACGGCAAGCACGTCCTTTGCCTCTTGCACCACGCAAATGACGGAGTTATCCCTCGTTTTGCAAATTTTGCAAGGGTCTTCGTCGGTGTAGTTTCCGCAAACGGAGCACACCTTGACGTTTTGCTTGGCGCCCACGATGGCTTGAGCAAAGGACCTTGCCTGCTCGTCCGTCATGGACATTACCGACAAAGCGTATCTTTGCGCCGTGCGAGAGCCTACACCCGGCAAAAGAGTGAATTGCCTAATCAATTTTTCAATTGGTTCGATGTATCCCATAGATTACAAAAGTCCTTTCATTGCGGCAAAGGGTGCCATGATGCGGCCTTCCTCCGCCTGCGCCTTGGCGTAAGCATCGTTTACCGCTGCCATAACCAAGTCTTCAAGCATTTCCACGTCATCAGGATCGCAAGCTTCTGCCTTGATGCTGACGGACAAAACAGTCTTTTTGCCGTTTGCCGTTACCTGAACCAAACCGCCCGATGCGCTGCCGACTACTTCCGTTTCTTCAAGCTCGGCTTGTGCTTCGGCAAGCTTTTGCTGCATTTGTTGCGCTTGTTTCATTAAGTTTTGCATTCCGCCGCCACCGCCAAAGCCGCCTGCGCCGTTGTAACCGTATTTGTTTCCCATAATACACTCCTAAATTTATATTTGTTGTAATTATTTACTATATTAGCCCCTGTGCGAACCTTTGTCCACTCTATTGAGCCTTGCGCCATCGTTGAGGACGGTTTTCTACTTGCGTGGAATTTTTCGTCCGCCGACACGAACGATTTGTCCGTGCGTTGAGCCTTGCGCCCCTGCCTAACCTTGCACCTACTCGAATTCGACGTCCGTGCCGAGGTTTTTAAGTTGTTCTTCCACCGTGGCAGAAGTAGGTTCTTCGACCAGCTTGAACACGGCAGGGCGGTTGCACACCTTGGATATTTGCGTTTGCAACTTTTGCTTGAATTGCATTTCGATGAGCAAATGCGCGCCCTTGCGGCAAAGCACCACAAAGTTGCCGTCAGCATCGATTTCTACCGAGATGTCCTTCCAAATGCCCATAAGCAAAGGTTCGTTTTGCGTTTCTAACTGCACCTTGACTCCGCGCCAAATGGATTGTGCGCTGGTTTGATCCACCACCAGCAATTTTGCCTGATCGGGCAGCAGGTTTTGCGGTTGCTGTTCCAGCCGTGCAAGGCGGCGATCCAGCCCGTCCACGTCCACTTCGCCTGAGGATGCCGCAATGCGGAGTTCCGCCGCTTGGAAGAGTACCAGCGGAGAAAGGGAGTAGCGCAGTTGCGCCTCTAACGCAACGAGCGTTTCGATGGCGTAAATTATCTTTTTGGTGCTAACTTCCTGCGCCTGCTTGACGAGCTCGGCAAAGTCTTCTTGCGGCAAGCCGAGCATAGACTTGGCGTTGACGCACTCCTTTACGGTGAGCAAATCCTTGAAGTGCAAGGACAAATCTTTGGACAAACGTGCCACGTCCTTGCCTTCCTTTACCAAAGAGTCCGTAAGGGACAGAATTTCGCCGGGGGAATTGTTGAGCACTGCCGAAGCAAGGTTGGAAATGCTCTTGCGTGAGGACACGCCGAGAACCTCCATAACCTGCGCATACGTCAGCTCCTCCCCCTCGATGGAAAAGCACCTATCGGCAATGGAAACGCAATCTCTCACGCTGCCTTCGCCTGCGCGGGCTATTGCCATAACCGCCTCTGCCGAGTAGGCTTTGCCCTCTTTATCGTAAATGTTTGCAACCAGCTTGGTGAGCAAATCTGCCGAAACAAGGCGGAAATCGAACCTCATGCAGCGGGACAAAATGGTTGCAGGTATCTTGTGCACTTCCGTTGTGCACAAAATGAACACGGCGTGCTCGGGAGGTTCTTCTAGCGTTTTGAGCAGGGCGTTGAAGGCGCCTACCGAAAGCATGTGAACTTCGTCGATGATGTACACCTTGTAACGGCCGTTTACGGGAGGGTACTGAACCTTTTCACGAATGTCGCGAGCGTAATCGACGCCGTTGTTGGATGCGGCGTCCATTTCGACCACGTCCATATTGGCGGCGGAAGAAAGGTTGCAGCAAGTGCACTCTCCGCAAGGGTTGCCGTTGTGCTCTGCCGCATGCGGACAGTTGATTGCCCTTGCAAAAATTTTTGCCGTGGAGGTTTTGCCCGTACCGCGTGTGCCGGTGAACAGATAGGCGTGGGAGATTTTATTCTTGATTATTTGGTTGCGCAAAGTGTTGATGACGTGGTCTTGCCCTATTACGTCGTCGAAGGTGCGCGGTCTGTACTTGCGGTAAAGTGCAACGTAGTTCATGTTCACTCCTTAATTTCAAATAGTTTTTTGCGCGCCCTTTGCAACGCGCCGTCCACTGCCTTGTAGCTTGTGCCTAACCTTTGCGAAATATCTTCGTAACTGTACCCCTGCGAAAAGAGCGTAATTACCTGCTTTTCGCGCCGAGTGAGTTTGGTAGAAATGACCTGCGCAACCTTTTCGGCGTACTCCTTTACAAGCAAATCTTGCAAGGGGTTGTCGTCGCTTTGCAATTCTTGCGCGGCGGAGTCGATATCGACGTAGTTGCACAAGGGTTTGTTGCGCAACGAACCGTCACGATGGACGGCATCGGTAATTTGCCGAGCTACGCACAACTTGACGAAGGCGGGAAATGCCCCCTTGGCATCGTCGTAATCGTTAATGGCGTAATACAAACCCAGCATGCCCTCTTGCAAAAGGTCGTCTTTGTCGCCCCCAACAAGGTAAAACTTGTTGGCAAGGGTGCGTATTAACGGCTTGTAGTCGGCAACGATTTGCTCGATTGCCGCCTGATCGCCCTTTTTTGCCTTGGTAATAAGCTGCGAAGTTGTCATTTATCCCCTTTGCCTAACGGCTTCGTACACGGCTATGCCGCAGGCTACGGAGGCGTTGAGCGAATTTACTTTGCCTTTGAGCTTGATGGACACGATGCCGTCACAAAGCTCCCTTGTTAGGCGGCTGACGCCAAAGCCCTCGCTGCCCACCACCAGCGCAATGCTGCCGGTAAGGTTGGCAGAGGTTACGTCCTGCCCGTCCATGTCGCAAGCGTATACCCACACGCCTGCCTGTTGAAGTTGCTTTATTGCCGCGTTTACGTTGGTTACGCGGGCTATTTTTACGTGAGAAATTGCCCCTGCCGAGCAGCGTGCGACCGTATCTGTTACGGCAACTTGGCGGTTCTTGCCAATGACGATGCCGTCCACACCGGCGCACTCGCACACGCGAATGATGCTGCCAAAGTTGTGAGGATCGCAAATGCCGTCCAACACCACAATGAAGGGTTGAGGGGACGAAGTGAGAATGTCGTCCAAATCACAATAGGAAAAATCTACAACGTCGGCAACGTACCCTTGGTGCTTGCCCTCGGGGCTTTCCTTGTCTAACACGGCTCTATCCACGTACACTATTTTGACGCCCTTGCTGCGTGCAAGAGCCACCACGGCAGATTCCTTGCCACGCTCACACATGACGGAGTTTACCGTAATCTCGTCCGACTTGAGCGCCTCATAGACGCAGTTTTTTCCTTCTATTTTCATTGTTGAACTCTCCAAATTACTGTTGGTTGGTGGTTGCGGCGCCATCGAAAGAACACAGGCGGCACAAGGTTGCACACACAGCCGCATGCCATATGAATTTTTGCCGTTGCGGAGTGAATTCCCATTGCTGCAAAGTGCAGTTGCTGCCGATGCCGTCGCGTGCACTACTTGGGCGGCAAAAGTACCGTTGCGGTGTGTAAATTAGTTGGCAGAGCCGTCCGACGGAGCCACGTCCGTTGCGGAGTGGGCGTAGGTGAGCAGCTCGGCAATGCGGTCGTAGTTGCCAATAAGGTACAAGTAGCCTATTACCGCCTCTAGCCCCGTTGCCTTGCGGTAATCGGCACCGCTGGCGTTTTTTGCCTTGTGGTGGCTTTTGCCGTTTCTGCCACGAAGGTAAATTGCCCTTTCTTCGTCGGTGAAAACGTCCGCAAGAATTTGCGCCATTTGCGACTGGCTGTGTGCGTTGACCTGTGCCGATGCCATGCTGTGCAGCGTGCCGGCGGTAAAGTCGTGCCGAGTGGCAAGCTGCTGCCTAACCCAAAGGCTTTGCACCGCATCGCCCACGTAGGCAAGCACAAGTCCGTTTACGTTTTGCGCCTGTTTAGGCGACATTTTGCTGAAAAAATCCATGCTGAAAGTGTTGATAAATTTATTTTTGTTTTCCGCCGCC
>CAYYTD010000096.1:0-4950 GCA_964474475.1 uncultured Oscillospiraceae bacterium
TGCAAATCGGAAGGAAAGCCCCTTTCCGTCACGTCCTCTCGCAAGACTATTTCGCCACAGACCACGTCCGAATAGCTACAAGAAAGGCGGTCGGTGACTTCGTTTTGCAAAGACACGACGAACACGTTGGAATGTGCCTCGGTGAGAACGCCCTTGTAGCGACTGACTCGGTTGCGCCCACGATTGTGCTTGACTGTTACTTTTTTGCCGAGCAATGCAAAGACGTAACGCTTGACCATGTCGGCATCGATAGGTTTTTTCACAAGACGATTATTGCCTTAAAATAATAAAATATACTCGAAAAATTCATTAAAACCCCGACCAAAATAATTTGCTCCGCATCAAAAGCCGATGTAACACAAAAGTTGAGAAAACCATATAGTGAAATAGGCTTGCAAAAGAGTCAATATTGAAGGAGGTGAAGATATGTTCAACGGTTTGTTTAACGAAGGCAGCTGCGGCGGTTGCGGTGACAACGGAGGAGGATGCTTTGGCGGTTGCAACTGCACTTGGATAATGCTGATTATTCTCTTCTTGTGCTGCTACGGCGGAAAATTGAAAAACTTTAGCCTTAACGTTAACCCGACGTGCCTTATTTTGATGACAGCGTTGTTATTTTGCTGCGGCGGCTTGAAATTGGGCAACGACTGCAAAGGATAACAAAAAAAACGCTACATAACGAAAGAAAAACACGACGCAAAACTGCGTCGTGTGTATTTTGAAAGGACAAGCTATATTCAATATTAAACCGAGAATTAAGCCGGGCTGTCCGCCTCTTCGCCTATTTCAAGATCCGTTTCTTTGTTGGCAAAGCCCTTGCCGATGACTTCCTTGACCACTTCGACATAAGCAAACGCCTGTGGATCGACGGAGTTGATGAGCTTGCGTGCGTAGGTTAGTTGCCTCTTGTAAATTACGCAAAGCACGAGGGTCTTTTCCGAATGAGAATAGCCGCCCACTACGCGAACGTTGGTTGTGCCATGCTTGAGATTAGTTTGCAATACCTCTGCCATTTCTTGCGCTTTGGTGGTTGTGATTTCCAACTCCAGCGCCGTTGAAAAACCGTTGAAAAGGCGTTCTTGAACTATTTCGCCAAGGAACATTGCGGCAACGGAGTAGATGAACAAATTGATTGCAGTGGTTGCATCCTGACGGACAAAATAAAACGCCAATGCAGACAAAAACACGATAATCACGTTGGTTACCAAAATGACTCTCATGGCAAAGCCGGTGCTTTTGCCCGTTTTTTGCTGCACTATCAAGCCGACGATGTCGCTGCCGCCCGTGGATGCCGTTTGGGAAAGTACCATTGGCAAAGACACGCCTTGCAACGCTCCGCCCAAGAGCACCAAAATAACCTTGTCTTCCCCTGCAGAAGCGGAAGAAAGCAGCCTGTCGAAAAGCTGGGACAAACCGCAAATACGGAACAAAATGAGTTCGACGGACAAAAATACCACGTAAATTGCCGTTTTGACTGCGAAACGCTTGCGGTAATTGACAAAACAATAAATGAGAATGGGAATATTGATGACGAACACCCAAACGCCAGTGGAAAAATACCAGTAGTTGGCGCTGTGGCTGCCGAGCAAAATATCCAAAATGGAGCCTATACCCAAAACACCGCCGATGACGATATCCGACGGTAGCAGCAAGACTTCGAGGGCAAGAGAGGTACAAAGACTTGCCGCAAAAATGATGAGCACTTGCTTTAAATTGTACAAAAACCTGTTCTTTTTCATTTGATTTTGTAACTCCTGTTGAATCCCGGACGGGAAAAGACGTCGTAAACGTACTTGACGAAGGTGAATGCAGAGGGATCGTGCTTGCGAATTATCTGTTTGAGCAAGGATGCTTGTCTATACTGAACGATGACCATAATCATTTTGCGCTCGGAAGGTTGTCCGTCCTTGTCTTCTACGTCAAACAAAGTCAAACCCCTGCCGAACCTTTCCAAAATTTCCGTGGAAATTTCGTCGTACTTGTCCGTTACGATTAAAAACTTTTGCGAACTATCCGCACCGCGCGACAATATGCCCATTGCTTCGCCGCCGATGACCACGAACAGCAATGAATAAAGCACTATCCAAACCGATTCGTTTTTGAGAATCATGAGCACGATGCAACCGAAAGACGCCGTGGCAAAGTTGGCAATGGTAATGGTATTGGACATGTCCCTTTCGGGATGATTTTTGGAAACGAGTTTGCCGATAATCTCCGTGCCGCCGTTACTGCCGTTGTTGATGGCGCAAATAAACATTGAAATGCCCATGAGCATTCCGCCGAACACCACGCACACCAATCTTGACGAGCTGAAAACCATCCTTTGCGGCAAAATACCCAAAACTACGCTGCACACCACCGTTGACCAGATGGTTTTGAAGGTAAAATCTCCACGTAACGAGATGAGTGACCAGACGAGAAACGGAAGATTTAGCACAAAATAAAAGACGGACATCATAGAGCTGAAGTCGGCATCGGGAAAGATTGCGCACACGACGTGGCTCAAAACCGATGAAACTCCGCTGAAACCGCCTGCAACGAGATTTGCCGGGTTGATGAAACAAAACAGTGCAACGGCGTTGAGAGACGCCCCCACTGCAACCCACAAATACTCTATTAAATATTTGCCTAATTTCTTTTTCACAACGACCTCTGTGCGACTAACTTTAAGCAGCTGCCGCCTAAGCTGTATTTCCTTTGCAAAGTGACTTTTGCCAAGCCAAAAGGCTAAAAAACGAAGGCAAAACTCCAAAATGCAACGGACCTTTTGCGACGCGTCGAAAAAGCCCGTTTTTTAGCTACAAACAATATAAACTTTGAAGAAGAAAATGTCAATTGATTTTGAGAGCAAAACGCCTAACGAAAGTTAAAAGTTTTGTTACTCCATTGCACTCCTTACATAATTACCGAAATGCTCATATCTCCGCCGACTGCGCAATCGACGGAAATTTTCCAGCCGCAAGCATCACACAGCCCCTTGACGGTGGACAAACCCAAGCCGTTGCCGCCCGTTTCTCTTGCGCGCGAAGTATCCTCGCGATAGAAACGCTCGAAAATCTTGTCCTTGTGCTCGGCAGGAACCTGACAGCCGTCGTTGACGACGGTGAACTTGGCTCCCCTGCCCATCCTTGTGAAACTGACGGACACGAAACTTTTGCTATACTTGACGGCGTTGTCGCACAAGAGAGAGACCACACGGCGCACTGCCTCTGCCGAGGTATAAAGGGAAATATCCTCTTTAACGGAACAAGAAAAGCTTTTGCCGCCCTCGTAAGCGACGGGCTCGAACTCCAAAACGGCGCTTTCGACTATCTGCGAAAGGTCGCAATCCGCTTTGCCGAGCGGTTTTTCTTCCAGCCGAGTAAGCTCAAGCATTTCCCCTATTAGTGCCGTCATACGTTCCGACTGTTGCACGATATTTGAGGACCATTCGCTTGTGCCGCACTCCGCCTGCAACGCTTCGGCATTGGCGCGAATGATGGTGACGGGCGTTTTGAGTTCGTGAGAGGCATCGGAAATGAATTGCTTTTGCTTGGTAAACGCCGTTTGCACAGGCTTGACTATTTTGTAAGATAATAGCCACACGACGACGAACAGGACGAGCAGTGCCGCAACGGCAAGCAAAGACAGTACCCAGGCAAATCTGCCGAGAGTGGCGTTTTCCGCCGAGCGATTGCAAACGGCAATGCCAACTGCACCTTCCGCACGGGCAACCTTGACAACGTACATGTAATCGCCGTCATTGCCGTAAACGAAGTTGCCGTTTACCCTATTGCCCACCACTTTGCCGCCGACGATGACGCTATCGACGAAGTCGTGAAGCTGCTTTTCGTCCGAAAACACCTGCAAAAGAAGGGCATCGCCGTAATCAGATGTGACGAGGTTGCCCGATTCGTCAAAATAACAGGTTATCTTGACTGCGCGCGCATTGCCCGTTGAGGGGCGAGCGGGAACGTCCGAAAAGAAAGGCTCGTTGGCGACGGCATAAAGCATGTTGTAAGCTTCGTTGTAACTGCGCTCGTAATTGATGACGATAGCAAGCGACACGAACACCACCATGACAGCCAAAATAAGGCTCATGGTGACCGCAACGAAACCAATGCGAGTTTTTTTAATCATTGCCGACCTCCGCACGATAACCCGTGCTACGAATGGAAACGACGTTGACGCGCGACTTGACGGAGGCAAGCTTGCGACGAATGAAGGAAACGTAAACTTCGACGTTGTTGTACTCTACGTCGCTGTCGTATCCCCAAATTTTTTCAATTATTAAATCCTTGGGGAAAACGCGATCGCTATTTTTGATGAGCATTTCCAGTATTTGAAACTCTTTGACACCAAGCTTGACCGTGCGGCCTTGGCACTCCAAAAGGTGCGTTTCACAATCGAGAAGGACGTCGCCAAAAGAAATGCGTGTGCCGAGATAATCCCCTTTGCGCCGAGTGATGGCAAAAATGCGGGCAATAAGCTCGTCGGAATCGAACGGTTTGGCAAGATAGTCGTCCGCACCGCTCTTGAGCCCGACGATTTTGTCGGCAACTTCCGACTTGGCAGTTAACATAATGACGGGGGTAGAAAGGCCCTTTTGGCGCAATTTGTGAAGTACGTCCACTCCCGAACACTTGGGAAGCATCCAGTCGAGCACGATGGCATCGTAAACGCCCGTGAGTGCAAACTCGTAAGCATCTTCGCCATCGTGAACGCAATCGCAATGAATGCCCTTTTTGCCAAGCAAAAGGGACAATGCCGAAGTTAATTGTTTTTCGTCGTCGACGATGAGTACTTTCATGACTGCCTCTTACCAAAAAATATACTAAAATGACAGCAAAACCATCTGCCTGTAACACTTGCAAAGGTTCGTGCCTGTAATTGCCCTTTAGTATAGCGTGCATCCGTTGAAAAAAGCTTGAAAGAAAGATGCGCGCGCCTGCCGAGAAATAACAAAACGCA
>CAYYTD010000097.1:0-4927 GCA_964474475.1 uncultured Oscillospiraceae bacterium
AGGCTGAAGAAGAAAGTCGGAAAATACTTCTGCTTGCGCACCACTACACGCCGCTTGCAAGTGAGCCTTGTTGCCTGCAAAAAATTGGCAATGCAAAGAAACGTCGAGTTTCTTTTGTGTGCTCAAAACGTCCTTACAAAGCTCTACTGAGGTTGTGCGGTTGACAGTCATACCATCCTTGCATCCTGCCGAAAAATCCGCAGGAACAACTCCGATGCCGTCCGCCAAAGCTACACCGCTGCCAACTTCGTAGCCGTTTTTGTCAAAAACCTTAAAACCGTCGCCCTTGGTGATTGTTGCCGTGGCGTTAACTGCCTTGCAGTTATTTGCAACTTTACCAACCGTAACGCCCATGTGGCTTTGGGAGTATTTGTAAATTACGTTGGAATTATCTCCCGAAAGGTAGCTCAAAACGCCGTCGTTTCCGCCGCGATTGAACATTTCCGCCAAAAGCGTGTAGTCGGATTTTGTTGCTTGGTGAGTTTTGAAAAACTTTGAGTATACCCTCGATGCTGCACCGGCATACTCGGCACGGCGATTTCTACCTTCCACTTTGAACACGGTGGCACCGCATTCTTGAAGTTTGGATGCCGTTTTCAGCCCGCAAACGTCGCGTGCAGAAAGGAAATATCCGCTGCCGTACGTTTTGCTACTTGACTTTGCCGAATATTTTTTGCGGCAGGGCTGTGCGCACAAACCACGATTGCCGCTGTTTCCGCCAACAATGGAACTAAACAGACATTGCCCAGATTGACAAACGCACAAGGCGCCGTGCAAAAAGCTCTCTACTTTTACTCCGCTTGAAGAAATGGCTTTGACGTCGGAGTAGCTGCATTCCCTTGCGCAAACGACGGTGTCGGCACCGAGATTTTTCAAAAACTCCGCGCCGTAAGCGTCGTGGCAACTGAGTTGCGTGCTGGCAACCACATCGAATGGTTTTGGCAGCGTGGCGGCAAGGTGAATCAGTTCAAGATCCGTCAGAATAACCCCGTCCGCACCGCTTTGGTAAACAACGTTGACGGTGTTGATGGCACTACTATACTCTTCGTTTTTGATGGAAGTGTTGACTGTGACGTACACTCTTACGTCGCGCAAATGGCAGTAATCTACCCATTCCGCAAGGTTATCGCTTGTAAAATTGGGCGCTTTCATGCGCGCGTTGAAACATTCCAAACCAAGGTAAACGGAATCGCAGCCGTTGTTGACGGCTGCTACTAATTGTTGGATACTTCCTGCCGGGGCAAGTACTTCGTAATTTTTCATTTCCGTGTTACCTTGGTACAAAAGTTACATTAACTATTTGCGGCTTGCAACCTATCTTAGGGCTGCGCCGTATTTTTCTTTGATATTCTTAAGTGCCTTGAGAGATTGCTTTTCGATGTCGGAATCTTGCAAGGTTTTGTTGTTGTCGCGGAAAACTACTGAAATTGCAAGGCTCTTGTTGCCGCTGCCAACCTGTTCGCCACGGTAGACGTCGAACAGTGAGGCGTTTTCAACAAGGGGCAAGGACAAGAACTCGTTGAGAATATCTTGTGCTGCAACCTCTTCGGCACATACGAAAGCAAAGTCTCGCGTGACGGAGGGGAACTTGGCAATGGGCTTGAACTTGAATTGTTCGCGCTTGTTAGCCATCAAAGCATCGAGGTTGATTTCTGCAAACATGCAGTCGGTGTCGATTGCAAAATTTTCGGCTACTTGAGGATGAAATTTGCCGAACTCTCCGCAATTTGTGCCGTTTACCACTATTTGTGCGGCCATGCCGGGGTGCAAAACGTTGCTGTCGGTAGCTCTTACGAGAGTTACGCTGTCCGTAACGGCATAGACGACGGACAAAACAGTTTGCCTAAATTCGTCGAAGGAAAGGTCAGTTGCGGCAATGGAGATGCGCGACTGTTCTACAGGTAATTGCTCGAGGGGCAGTGAATGAGGCAAGTAAACTTTGCCGATTTCAAACAGGCGCAAATTTGAGTTTTGTCTTGCCAAATTGAGTGATACGCATTGAAGCATGTTGGGGGCAAGACTTAAATTCATCATGGACAGCTCTTCCCCAATGGGGTTGAGAACCTTGATGTACTTGTCGGCATCGACGGGTTTTACGGATGCTTTTTCGTAAAGAGTTTTGCCTGCAAAGGGATAGAAAATACATTCGTCATAGCGGCAGCCGTTAAGTATGGCACGCAATTTGTCCGCCACTACTGCTTGTTCGGTTTTGCCACCGCAGGTGATGTGGGAACCTTCCATCAGCGTTCCGCGAATGTTGTCGTAGCCGTAAACGCGAATGATTTCTTCAATGATGTCGCAATCACGGTTGACGTCGTCACGATAGGGAGGCACGATGCAGCTAACCTTGCCGTCGTCGGTAATTTCCGTTTGAATGTTGAGGGAGGAAAGAATGTCGATAACCTGTTGAGCGGGAATTTGAATGCCGAGCAGTTGCTTGATACGATCAAAGTTGAACTGCACTACTTTGTTTTGAGCGTTTTGCCCGCAACAAATTCTGCCTGCAGTAACCTTGCCTGCGCCAATTTGCTCCGCCAAGTGCAAAGCTCTCCTAAGGCCAAGGTTGTTGGTGTAAGCCTCGATGCCCTTTTCAAAACGTGCGGAGCTGTCGCTTCTCAAACCGAGTCGTCTGGAAGTTTTGCGCACCGTTCCTTTGGCAAAACTTGCCGATTCAAACAGCACGCAAGAGGTATTTTGATTGATGCCGGAATTTGCTCCGCCCATGATGCCTGCAAGGCCTACGGCGCGGTTGTTGTCGGCAATTACCAAGTCGTCCGCTGACAATTCGTAAGTTTTGCCGTCAAGCGGAATAATACTTTCTCCGTTGGCAGCGCGACGAACGATGATTTTTTTGTCGGTAATTTCCGAGTAATCGAAGGCGTGCATGGGTTGCCCGATTTCGTACAAAACGTAGTTGGTGATGTCGACGACGTTATTGATGCCGTGCAAGCCTACTTTTGCCAGTCTTGAAGTCATCCACAAGGGAGATTTTTCTATTTTGACGTCCGTTAGCCCTTGCATGTAATAGTTGGGGCAAAGGTCGGGTGCTTGAACGTTGACTTCGACCAAGCTAGTTGTTTGCGTGGCAGTTTCGGTAAAGGAAATGTCAGGCTCCTTGCAGGTTTTGCCGAGAGCAACGGCAACTTCTCTTGCAAGACCGATAACGCTGTTGCAATCTTGTCGGTTGCTGGTAACGCAAACGTCCAAAACGTAGTCGTCGATGCCCAATTCCTTGCGAACGTCTTCGCCGACCGTTGCCGTATCTTGCAAAACCAAAACACCGTCGAAATCGGCATTGGGATACATGTCGGCATCGATGCCTAATTCTTCCGCTCCGCAGAACATGCCCCACGATTCTTCACCGCGCATTTTGCCCTTGGTGATGTGCAAGCCGTTTGCCAAGTTGGCATTGTGCAATGCTACGGGCACTTTGTCTTCTACTTTTACGTGGTGATCGTTAGTGACGATGGGGATAATGCCGTCGCCTACGTCTACCTTGCAGCACAAAAGTCTTTCGGCATTGGGGTGCTGGCTAATTTCCTTAATCTGCCCCACTTTGACGTTGGTTACGTTTTTGCCCAAGTACACGACTTCTTCTATTTCCAAACCGACGTCCACCATCTTTTGGCAAAGGGTGTCGATGTCTTCGGTTACGTCTACGTATTCTTTAATCCATGAAAGAGGTAATTTCATATCCTTCTCCTATTTACTGAATTGCTTGAGGAAGCGTTGGTCGTTTTCGTAAAACAAACGAATATCCGGAATGCCGTATTTTATCATTGCAATACGTTCAACACCCAGACCAAAGGCGTAGCCTGTGTACTTGTTGCTGTCGATTCCGCAGTTTTCGAGCACTACGGGGTTAACCATGCCTGCGCCCAAAACTTCAATCCATCCCGTGCCTTTGCAAAGTGAACATCCTTTTCCGCCACAGTTGCTGCAAGTGAGGTCAACTTCGACACTGGGCTCTGTGAAGGGGAAGTAGGAAGGACGGAAACGAACTTGAGTATCCTTGCCGAACAAATGGGAAGCAAGATATTCGAGAGTGCCTTTCAAGTCGCACAAAGTAATGTTTTCGTCCACTACGAGTCCTTCTATTTGATGGAACACGGGCGAGTGGGATGCATCACTATCCGAACGGAAAACTTTGCCGGGGCAAATCATTTTGATGGGAGACTTTTTTACTTCCATCAACCTTGCTTGCATTGCCGAAGTTTGTGTGCGGAGCAAAATGCTGTCCGTAATGTAAAAGGTGTCTTGCATGTCTCTTGCCGGATGATCGGCAGGGATATTTAAGGCTTGGAAGTTGTAGTAATCTGTTTCCATTTCCGGGCCGGAAAGCACCTCGAAGCCCATGGACACGAGCAGATTACTGATGATGTTTTCTACCAGCGTTACCGGGTGCAACGCGCCCCAAGGTTGGGCGGAAGTTAAGCTTACGTCAATTTTGTCCTGCTGCAAGCTGCGCTCTAATTCCGCCTGTTTAATTTGGCGAGCCTTTTCGGCAAAGGAATCTTCTAAAAGGTTGCGCAATTGGTTAACCTTTGCGCCGAAGGAAGGACGTTCTTCGGCAGGGAGATCTTTGATGCCTTTTAGCAAAGCCGTCAATTCGCCGGATTTGCCCAAATACTTTACCTTTAATTCTTGCAATTGCGCTTGCGAAGAACACTCTTGAAGACTGCTGAGGCAAAGAGATTGAATTTGCGTGATGTTAGCCATAATATACTCCTTGACAATTTGAATTGCTGTGTGGTTGAGTAATTTCCGACTGCGGCGCCACAAAAAATAAACGCCCTAAACACAAGTTTAGGACGACAGTCTATTGACCAACGTGGTACCACCTAAATTTCGGAAAAAACCGCTCGAAAGTTTGTAACGGAACAACCCGCAAACGACTACAAGAATTAACGTTCACCGTTTGAACTCG
>CAYYTD010000098.1:0-4926 GCA_964474475.1 uncultured Oscillospiraceae bacterium
ATAGATAGGCAAATTTAGATGTAGTACTATGAACACAAGGAGATATTATGCCTAATATTAAATCCGCAGAAAAAAGAGTTTCTGTAACTGCTACCAAAAAACTTCAAAATCAAATGGTTCGTTCCCAAATGCAAACGGCTGTTAGAAAGTTCAACGCCGCCATTTCGGAAGGTAACGTTCAACTTGCAGGCGACCTTTTGCCCGCAGCTTGCAGCCAAATCGACAAAGCTGCCAAAAAGAACGTTATCCACAAGAACGCAGCCAACCGCAAAAAGAGCCAACTTGCCAAAACCTACTCTCAACTTGAAAGAGGTGTCATCGTTGTTAAGGTAGATGCCAAAACGATGAAGCAAGCCGAGCAAAAAGCCGCCGCAGCTAAAAAGGCGGAAGAAGCAGCTGCAATCAAGGCACAAAGAAACGAAGCCAAAAAAGCTAAGGAAGCCGCCAAGGCTCCCGTTGCAGACAAAAAAGCTTCCAAAAAGGAAGAAAAGCCTGCAAAGCGCACCAGCAAAAAGGCTCAAACTGAAAGCGCAGCTGAATAATTAGCGGATTTACGTCAAGCATTTTAAAGCCGATGGCACCTTGCAGTGTCGCTGTCGGCTTTTTTGCGTACAACAATTTCAACTTTTTTTTGCGATTTTTTTTGCGATTTTTTTGCGATTTCGCTTTTTTGTGATTTTTTCTTGCCGTGTGCAAATAGCAACTCGGCCGCCTTGCCCTTGCAGTTTTCCAGTTGCGGCAAGGCTTTTTGTTTTTCCGTAAAAGCGTTTCATGCAAGTTTTCTTTCAACTTTTTTTGCGATTTTTTTTTCGTTGCCTATTGAAAACTCTCCTGCCTTTTGGTATAATAATTTTGCAATCAGCCAATATTTTTGCTCCTTGCTTTTCGGCGTTTTCCAAAGTAAAACTTTGGCTTATCGCTTCTCGTTTTCCTTTGCAAGGTCAAGGCTTTGCAGCGGAGTAGTTTTTTTCGGTATTCTGTGGCGTGAACCATGTTCGTACGGACGGCAAAGTTTCACTGGCAGGCAAGTTTAAGTATTTGGCAGGGGAAAATTCACCCGCAAGGGAATTTCCTTTTCAACTTTTGCGTTTAGGAGGCAGTTTATGAAGGTAGTCACAATAGGCAGGCAGTTCGGCAGTGGCGGACGAGAATTTGGCAGGCGCCTTGCTGAGGAGCTGGGGTTCGATTATTACGACAAAGAAATTCTCACCGAAATCGCACGCAAAACCTCTTTGTCGGAGGAGTACGTAAGGCAGGTGGTGGAATGCAAACCGCACGCCCTCTATCCCATCACGGTGGGCAACAGCTTTTCTGCAGGCTACAACGCAACTTTCAGCCAAGCGCAGGTGGTGTACAGCGCGCAAAGCGACATCATCAAGCAGCTTGCCACCAAGTCCAATTGCGTCATCATCGGTCGCTGTGCTGACTACATTTTGCGTGACGAGCACCCCTTCCGCATCTTCGTCTATGCCGACGACGACAGCCGTGTAAGCCGTTGTTTTGCCCGCGCCGACGAGGAGCAAAGCAAGCTCACACGGAGGCAAATGACGCGTCGCATCAAGTCTATCGACAAATCGCGCGCCCGCTATTACTCCTTTTATACAGGCTTGCAGTGGGGCGACAAAAGCAACTACGACGTAATGCTCAACACCTCCGGTCAGGACATCAAGCAACTGGTCTCCGTTTTCGCTTCTCTCATCAAGAGTTTGTAATTTGCACCAATTAACTGTATTTGTAATCAAAAAACCTCTGCAATCTGCAGAGGTTTTATATTTTTCGTCTTTTATCGTTTTTATTGTTTTCTTGCGTTATTTCGGCTCTTTCGCACCCTTTCGGACTTTCTGCCGTTCATTGCTTTCGTCCTTTCACGGTTTTTCGGCTTTTTTTGCCTTTCTCTTTTAGTCTTGCCTACAGGCTAAAAACCACGGCAAGCACAACGCCGGCGGTGAGCAGGGCAAGCCCCAGCAAGGCTTTTTTGGTAAATTTTTCCTTCAAAACCACTCCGCTGAACAGCATCGTCAGCAAAATGGACAGTTTTCCAATGGAGTTCACGGCAACGGGGTTAGCCGATGGCGAGTTCAACGCGTAGTATTCGCACAGCCAGGCAACGCCCGTCACCAAGCCGGATAGTGTCAAAAATATCCAGGCACTTTTGGTCACGTTTTTTATGGAACGGTACTCTTTTTTTACAACCACAATGGTGCTTGCAAATACCAAAACTATCACCGTGCGCACCAAAGTTCCAAAGTCGGTAGGTATGCCGTCCAGTCCTAGCTTTACAAATAGCGACACCAAACTTGCAAACAGGGCAGAAAGTACTGCGTACAGCAGCCATTTGTTGCTTGTTTCCTCCGTGCTCGGCTTTTTGTCAATCATCAGCACGGTGCCGCCAAGCATCAGCGCCATGGATGCCACAAGCATAAGTATGGTCAGCAGGTCTCCGCCGTTGGTGGTTTGCGACCAAAAGAAAATCAAAAAGAGCAAATTCGTCAGTACGAAGCTGGATTTGTCAATAGGGGCAATTTTGTTCACGTCCCCCGTTTTCAGTGCTTTGTAGTAGCACAACCAGGAGCATCCCGTGGCAACGCCGGATAGCGACAAAAAAATCCAATTCTGCGGCGAAAGCCTCGGCGCACTGGCTAAATTTCCGCTAATGGCGCACAAAACCACGCAGCAAATGGCAACTATGGCAGTTTTGTAGGCGGTTGCCAGGTCCGAATCCACGTCCTTAACGCCAATTTTGGCAAATATCGTCGTTAGCGAAGTTGCAACGGCGCCGCCCACAGCAAGTAAAATCCAAGTCATACCGCGCCAAACTGCCGTCAGCAGTTTTTGCCAAAGTCGTATGCTTGGCTCATGTAGTCTTCTCTTGCCGATGCTTCGTTCGCGTCACATAGCCCCACGCCGTAAATTACGCCCTTTTCGGGGCAGTTTTCAAGGCAATCCCTCGTGCAACCTCTAATGGCTTCAAGGGTATTTTCCATTATTTTCACGTCCTCGTCCCATTGCGTGGCAATCAGGTAAATATCCGCCCTAATTTGCTCGTAAATGGGCACAAGCCTGTCCACAAAAACCTTCAACTGTCCGCTCATGGAGTAAAAATACACGGGCGTTGCCAGCACAATAACGTCGGCAGCAAGCAGCTTTTGGCTCAGTTCGTTCATGCCGTCCTTGTGAATGCACTTGCTCGTTTTTTTGCAGGAGTAGCAGCCAATGCAGTAGTTGAGCTTGTAATCTCTCAAATTCACAACTTCCACGTTGTGCCCGGCATCACGCGCACCGCGCGCAAATTCCTTTGCAAGTATTTCCGAGTTGCCGTTCACCCTCGGCGTGGATGAAATCACCATTACGTTTTTCATTGTATTCTCCTTTTAGTCGTATTTTGTAGGTTTGGGACGTATTTTTTTGTAGGTTCGCAATTATGCCGCGCACAAATTGCTTTTGCTCGGCTTATTCCGTTGTTTGCCTGTTTGCTCGGCTTATTCCGCCGTTTCCGCTTTTCCGCCAACTTTTCGTAGACGTTTTTTCGCTTGCCTTTCCGCTTTTTACTGTCTGCACGCGGATTTTGTCAAGCAATGTCAAGCATCGTCGGGGGCGATTTTCCTATTTTTGCCGGTTTTTTTCTCCGCCTGCAGTGGTGGTTGTAGTGGGGATGAGGCAAAATTATTGTTCTTCTCTCGGCAAGCTTTCCAATTCGTGCTGAACTTCTTCGGCGCGCCTAATTTGTTCGTTCAAGTTCCATTTGCCAATGTTTACGCCGTCTTTCAAAAACATCGAGCCGCACTGATGAAAGTAAAACTCAATGTTTCTTTGGCGTGCCTCAAGGTAAAGTGCCTTTACCCATTCGTAGCGTATGGGGCGCACAATGCTGGGCGATGCCATTTCGCCACCCACGTTTACGCACTTAATAAGCCCCGTATCGAGGTATTTAGCAAGGGAAATAGGTCCAATCAGCGGCGAGCAGAAAACTTCCCTGTGCTTTACGGGCGCTTTCAAAAAGTGTTCCAGCCGCTTGTCTGCCCATTCTTGGTTTTCAATAGAAATACTAATGTGCACGTGTTCCCAGCCGTCACCCCAGTCGTCGGGTACGCAGTCTTTAATGCGTTCAGGGCGCTTGGTGGTCATCACAAAAATGCAATCCTTTCTCCTGCGGATAAAGTCCCAGCAGCCGTCACGCCACTCGTCCGCCTCTTCAATAAAAAAGTCGGATGAAAAGCACAACTTCACCAGCGATCCCGGCGGACAGTTTTTGTCCTTCAGTTCGTAAGTGGTTTTGCCTTTGCAAATAAGGGAAGTATCCCTGCCGTATCGTTTGTCCATTTTGTACACAAAGCAGTTTTTGCAACCGGGGCTAACTCGTTTGCAGCCGTGCCACGGATTCCACGCCACGGCCTTTTCAATCTTGTCGTTTTGCATCCTTTCACCTTCCTTTTACGGTATCGTCAATTTAATTTGTTTGCTGCAGTTATGTTGCTTAAAGATAATTTTCAATGCAAATATTTTACTACTCCGCGCCGCAAAAGGCAACAACTCGCAGCAAGTTTTACGTCATTTTGTCGGCTGTATTTTTTTGTCTTGCTTTAACTTTTTCTTCGCTCGCTCGTCATTAAATTAAAATCATTGAACAAATATACTTATATGACGTATACATAGTAGGCAAATAGCAATGTACAACAGCAATGCTATGTGCTTTCAAATTTCCCATTTCATCAACGCATCGGGAACTTTTGGGGCAATAAGTATTAAAAAAGTTTTCTATAACGTTTGCCAAATCAATGGCTTTTGTTCGATCTCGTTCCCGATAGTAGATTTATCCCGCCAGCGGCGGTTTTAATTAAAAAAAACACTTGCAAAATGCAAGTGCTTTTTTCTGGAGCGGGTAACGGGAATCGGACCCGTAACTACTGCTTGGGAAGCAGTCGTTTT
>CAYYTD010000099.1:0-4822 GCA_964474475.1 uncultured Oscillospiraceae bacterium
TCGTCGTTGTGCGGTTGCAAAAGCTCGATTGCCTTGGTGTAAGTCATGCGAGCGAACTCCGACTTGGCAAGGGTGGTAAGCCTTTCGCGCAGGGTGTTATCTACAAAACTGTTGAAGAAGTCGATTTCGTCAGAACAAACGGTTAATACGTGGTTGATGACGTACTTGACCATGTCTTCGGCAAGTTGCATGTCGTCGGCAAGGTCGGCAAAGGCAATTTCCGGCTCGATCATCCAAAACTCCGCCGCGTGACGAAGAGTGTTGGATTTTTCCGCACGGAAGGTGGGACCAAAGGTGTACACCTTGCCAAACGCCATGGCGTAAGTTTCGGCATTGAGCTGCCCCGATACCGTTAAATTTGCCCCTTTACCGAAAAAGTCTTGAGAGTAATCTACTTTGCCATCGGCAGTTTTGGGTACGTTTGCCATGTCCAACGTGGTAACGCGGAACATTTCCCCTGCGCCTTCGCAATCGCTTGCGGTGATGAGGGGCGTGTGCACGTAAACGAAACCTTCCTTATGGAAAAAGCTGTGAATGGCAAAAGCCGCTTCGCTGCGCACGCGCATGGTTGCCGAAATGAGGTTGGTGCGGGGGCGCAAGTGAGCTATTTCACGCAAGAACTCCACCGAATGGCGCTTTTTTTGCAAAGGATAATCGGGAGTGGACTTGCCCTCGACGAAAATTTCTTCCGCTTTTACTTCCAGCGGTTGTTTGTTTTGCGGGGTGAGCACCACTTTGCCCTTTACTACCAATGCGGAGCCTACGTTGAGCTTGGCAATTTCGTCAAAGTTGGAAATTTTGCCCTGCTCGAACACTATTTGTAAACTTTTGAAACAGCTGCCGTCGTTGAGCTCGATGAAGCCGAAAACTTTGCTGTCCCTGACCGTTTTTGCCCAGCCGCACACTACTACCGTTTTTTCGGCGTAATCGGCTTGGTTGGCAAAAAGCGTTTTTATCATCAATCTTTCCATAACTATTTACCTAAAAATATACTTTGCGTTGCTATTAACGCTAAACTTGATGTTTGCAGTGCCTAATGCAACCGTAGCAGCAATTACAACGTGTAATTGCCGTTGCAATGCCAATTAGTGCACCGTTACAACGACAAACTGCCGCAACGAACGATGCATTGCCTTTCAAAAGGTAGGAAAAAGTTGCCTTTAACCCTTGATTTGCACTTTAATGCATCTTTTCTCGATTTGCGCTTTATCTATCCTTATCTATCCTTTTAAGAAAAGAACTAAACTACCGTTAACCTAAAAAGCCAAACTACCGTTAGCCTCTCATCTTGCGAAGGAAGGGAGGAATGCTGGCATCCTCTTCCACAACGGTGGTAGACTCAAAGCTTTGGGCGGGGACTTCTCTGCCGTGGGGAGCTTGAGGCTGTTGGGGAGCGGCTTGTGTGAAGGCGCCCATGGGACGTTGTTGGTTGCCTGCGTTGGTGGTTGCGTTGCTACGTTGAACGCTGCTTGCCGCCGCCTGCGTTGCAGCTTCACTACTGAAAAAGCTTGCGCCGCTGTCGCTTTCGCCGCTGAAACCAGTGGCAATGAGGGTGACTTGCACTTCGTCCTTCATGTTTTCGTCAAACCCTACGCCGAAAAGCACGTTGGCATCGGGCGAGATTACCTGACGAACAAGGCTTACGCCTGTGGTTACTTCGTCCAAAGTAAGGTCTTCGCCGCCGCGGAAGTTGACGATTAAGCTGCTGGCGCCCTGAATGGTAGTTTCCAGCAAGGGAGAATACACTGCCTTGCGAATAGCGTCGATAGTTTTGTTTTTGCCGCTGCCTTCGCCGATACCCATGTGAGCCATGCCGCTATTGCGCATTACGCACTTGACGTCGGCAAGGTCCAAATTGATGCGGCCGTCCTGCACGACGATTTCCGTAATGCCGCGGATGCCTTGCAACAAAATGTCGTCCGCCTTGGTGAAGGCGTCCATGATGGAAAAGTTCTTGTCTTTGTTTAGCTTTTCGTTTTGTACGATTACGAGAGAATCGACAACGCCCTTGAGGTTTTCGATGCCTGCCTCGGCGTTCTTTAAGCGGCGAGTGCCTTCAAAGTTGAAGGGTTTGGTAACTACCGCGATGGTGAGAATTTGCAATTCCTTGGCTACTTGTGCCACTACGGGAGCTGCACCCGTGCCCGTGCCACCGCCCATGCCTGCGGCAATGAAGAGCAAATCTACCCCTTCCAGCGCTTGTTGAATCTTGTCCTTACTTTCCAAAGCTGCTGCACGGCCGACTTCTGGATTGGCACCCGCGCCCAAGCCCTTGGTGAGCTTTTCGCCGATGGGCATTTTTTTGGCGGCAAGCTTGGACAATGCTTGCTGGTCGGTATTCATGGCAAGGAACTCGACGTTTTTGATTCCCGCTTTCATCATTGCGTTGACTGCGTTGCCACCGCCACCGCCTACGCCTACTATCATTATTCTGGCAATGTTGCCGTTATCAGAGTAAAATTCCATAATAATTCTCCTTGAATGCTTGTTGATTATTTGCTAAAAAGCGAGAAAAAGCCGCCTTTGGTTTTGCTTTGCTTTACTGCTTGGTCTATTAAACCGTAGCAGGAGGTATACGCATTGCGCTTTGTTTGGGGGTTGAGGCTATCGTAAACCTTGATGGGCTTGCCCAAGTAGTAGGACAGGCAATCGGCACCGCCCCTAAGGTATGTCAGCCCGCCGCCCGTGAGAATGATGGGTGTGGTAACGGGAATTTCCTTTTCGCAATAGGAAAAGCTCTTGACTACGTACTGGGCAATCTGCGAGATGCGTGCCTTGACGATTTCGTTAGCCTGCTTGGCATCTAACATTCTGCCGTTGACGGAGTAGGCATCACCCTCTTGAATCTCCAAGTTGAGATTGAGCTTTTCGAGAGCGTCCATGGCGAACTTGAAGTCGCACTTGAGCACCTGACAAAGGTCGCCGGAAAGGTAGCCGCTACCCAAAGCAAAGGTGCGTTGGAACATCAAGCCGTTGCCGGAAACGAGGCAAACGTTGGTGGTGAGATGTCCTACGTCGATGACCATTGCGTAGTCGCTGACGAACATGGAACGGGCAACATAAGCCGCTTGTGCATCGCAGGTGTTGATGTAATTTATCGTTTTGATGCCCTTGCGCTGCAAAATGGGGGAAACGATGTCCCTAAAATACTTTTTCATGAAGGAAAAAGCAACCAGCGCGGTGAGCTTGTTGGCAATGTTGCCGATGGGCTCGGTTGTTTTGATAGCGTCGTCCATGATGAAATAGACGGGCTTGCCGCCAAGTGAAACGTACTCTTCGCCTGCGCCGAAAATATCCGCCTTGTCGATAAGTTCGTTGACGTCGTCCTTGCCAATCTTCTTTTTGGAATGGAAGGTGAGGGAGGACTCGCTTGTGGTTACGGCGCAAAATACGCCGGGAACGCCTACGAAGATTTCTTTAATAGTCGTTTTGGTTTTGTTTTCGACCTGAGCAATTGCCCCTAATACCGCCGTTTTGATGGTATCCGGCTCGTAAAAGGCTTTGTCGTCGAAACCGTTGTACATGCTTTGCCCTACTGCCTTGATGATGAACTCGTTTCTATCGGGCAATTTGGATGCAGCCATACAAGTGATTTTGCTTGAACCGAAGTCTAAAATAGCTACGTTTGTACTCTTCATTTTTGCCTCTCTTAATCTTGCGGAGCAGTGATCTGCCCGTTCTTTTGCACGGTGATAACGATGCCGTCCATTTGCAATGCGTTGTTGGAATAGTACACTCCAAAAGCAGGAATTAGACGGTTGACAAGGTTATCTTCCGGATTTTTGACTATTATTTTTGCCCCCAACTTGGTAGTGACGATCAAGTCGCCCGTGACACCGTCAAAGGAGAACACGTTTTGATCGCCCAAAATGTTGGACATGTCGGTGACTTCTGTATTGCACTGCCACAACGCCATGAGCGCCTTGAGAGTGACTTGCAAACGAGCGTCTTCCGCACTATTGGCAAAGGTGAACTGCGTGCCCAGTTGCGTGGTTGCCGAAACGGTAGTTTGAAATGCCGACGAAACGTCGATGCAATCGTAACCTTCCGGCGGGGCTGTGACGAAACCGAAGGAATCGAGATATACATCCGAACCGCCAACGTTGACCTTGACCATTGCTACCCTCTTGACAAAATGCACCTCGATGAGATCGGGCGAATGCTTGACAACGGCAAAGGCGTGCCATTGGGTGAACTTTTGGTTGAGCGCGG
The DNA here is from genome assembly GCA_964474475.1 of uncultured Oscillospiraceae bacterium. GTDB lineage: Bacteria > Bacillota > Clostridia > Christensenellales > CAG-314 > Fimimonas. Next base: position 4,213 of record CAYYTD010000099.1, read on the forward strand.
ACAGTAAAAGACTTTTGCGCATGAAAACGGTGCTGTCTCCGCCGACGATTTGCAATACGTCGTTTGCGGTGGGAGCATCGCTTGGGGCAGACATGTAAGTTCCGTCGAAATTGTGGAACACCAGCATCGCCTCCCTGACGGAATAGACGGATGCCAAAGTGACCACGATGGCAACGAGCAATATTACTATGGCTACCAGCAGAAGAATTCTCTTTCTTTTCACTTTATACCTCAAATTTGCTTTACCGAGGGGAATTGCGTACTGCCCCACGATACAAGTATGTATATTATACACTTAATTGTAATTGTAGTCAATAACTTTGCGGCTAAAAAATACCGCCGCAAATAAATATGGAACAAAAAAACAAGGCAAAGAAAAAGCCCATGGCAAGCCGCAGGGGAAGAATTTAATAATTTAACCTAACAGGCGGAAGAATTTGCTTAATGGTAAAGCTTTGGAGCAAGAAAATCGATTGCATAGGCAGGCGAAATTGGTCGCAAAACAAAGCGCCTGTGGCAAGCCGCAGGCGTTTGGAGAAATGAATATCGCTGTAAAACAAGTTTTTTTTCCTGTAAAATTATGAAAAATCCGCTTGGGACAAGGTAACGG
>CAYYTD010000100.1:0-255 GCA_964474475.1 uncultured Oscillospiraceae bacterium
AAGTTCGCCGCCATCGGTAGAAGGACCGTCGGCAAGCACGGTGCCTTTAAGCACTCTGTCGCCCTTCTTTACGATAACCTTTTGGTTAACGCAGGTGCCTTGGTTGGAGCGTACGAATTTTTTCAAATCGTACATAGACATGGAACCGTTGTCGTTTTGTACGATGATCTTGTCATCCGATGCCTTAAGTACGATGCCGTCTTCCTTGGAAATTACCATTACGCCGCTGTCGTGAGCAATTTTGGCTTCGATACC
>CAYYTD010000100.1:265-4789 GCA_964474475.1 uncultured Oscillospiraceae bacterium
TGGGCTGATGAGAGGAACTGCTTGACGTTGCATGTTAGATCCCATCAAAGCACGGTTGGCGTCGTCGTTTTCAAGGAAGGGAATAAGGCTGGTTGCCACGGAGATAAGTTGACGGGGACTTACGTCTATGTAGTCAACCTTGTCACGCGGAAATTCCAAAATTTCTTCTTTACGGCGGCAGGTGATACGTTCGTTGGCGAAATATCCCTTTTCGTCCAACGGTTCGTTTGCCTGGCCAATAACGTATTTGTCCTCTTCGTCGGCAGAAAGATACTCAACGGAGTTGGTAACGGTGTTGTGAATCTTGTCCACTCTGCGGTAGGGCGCTTCAATAAAGCCGTATTCGTTGATGCGTGCATATCCTGCAAGAGAGGTAATAAGACCGATGTTTTGTCCTTCGGGCGTTTCGATGGGGCACATTCTGCCGTAGTGCGTGTAGTGAACGTCACGAACTTCAAAGGTGGCTCTGTCTCTGTTCAAACCGCCGGGGCCCAAAGCCGACAGCTTACGTTTGTGAGTAAGTTCGGCAATGGGGTTGCTTTGGTCCATAAACTGCGAAAGTTGGCTGGAACCGAAGAACTCCTTGATGGCGGAAGATACGGGGCGAACGTTGATGAGGGACTGCGGCGTTGCCTTGCCCGGCTCTTGAATTGCCATACGTTCGCGAATGACTCTTTCCAAACGGGAAATACCAATGCGGAATTGGTTTTGAAGCAATTCGCCAACCGAACGCACGCGGCGGTTGCCCAAATGGTCGATGTCGTCGTCGCAACCGATGCCGTACTTTAAGCCAAGGTTGTAGTTAACCGTGGCAATAATGTCGGCACGGGTAATGTGCTTGGAAATAAGGTCGTCACGGCGAGCCTTTAACATATCGGCGGTGTCTTCAGCGGAAAGACCTTGTGCCAAAATTTCGCTCAAAACGGTAGCGTCTACGCTTTCGTACAAACCGCAAGCCTTAAAGTCGATTGCAGCAAAGCGAACGTCCGTTGCAATGGAGAAAATTCTTGCGTCTACCGTGTTGTTGCCGATAACCTTAACGCGCGGGCAGGTTTTTTCCATTACCACAACGCCTGCGTTGTTAAGCTTGTACAAATTGTAGCCGTTTTCAAAGGCAATTTCGGCAGCGTTAGCAAGCAAAACTTCCTTTTTGTTTTCTTCGTAAGAAGTCTTAGGGATGTCGGAGATGGTTCTGCCGCTTACGTCAATTCGGTGACCTTCAACGTTGATGGTTCCCTTGGGAGCCAAAAGCACGCAACCGAGATGTTTGCCCAACACTTCTTCGTAGTCGTGTGCACTTTGTGCTTGCGTAGCATCAAAAATTTGCGTGCAAATTTCCGTGTCAACGTGAATTTCGTTAATGCCGCTTTGTTGAACATCGAAGGCTTCGGCTTCGGTAAGGGTGGTTCCTGCGGGAATAACATGCTTGTAAGGAACGGTAACGTTGGCATCGAGATATTGCCCCGTTACGGAAGATACGAATTGATCGGAGTTTTCTACCTTTACCGAAACGGTTGCGCCGTGCTCGTCCAAAATCTTAATCTCGTCCACAACTTCGCAAGAAGCTATCAGGCGAGCTTGCTCTTCCGTAAGGCAGGTGTACTTTGCCATGGTAATGACGGAAAGTTCAAGGTCTTCACCCACAGTGAGCCCTGCAATACGAGATGCAAGCGCAAGTTTTTTGTTAAACTTGTATCTGCCTACGCGCGCCAAATCGTAACGCTTTGCATCAAAGAGCAAGTCGTTAAGGGTTTTTTGCACCGATTCTTCCGTGGGGATTTCACCGGGGCGCACACGCTTGTAAATTTCTACCAACGATTCTTGGTCGGTTGCCGTGTCGTCCTTGGCGTAGGTAAGTGCAAGGGTGGGGTCGTACTCAAAAATTTGCGCAATGCGGTTGCCGCTGCGGTTTTCCGTAACCGTTGCATCGTGCAAAATGCCACGCAAAAGCACCGTTACAGGCAACTTTCTGTTGCGGTCGATGTGTACGTTGAGCACGTTGTTGTTGGAGTCGTGTTCAATTTCCAGCCAAGCGCCGCGTGTGGGCATTGCCGTAGTGTTGTAGATAGGCTTGCCGTTTTTGTCGTGAAGAATTTCACAATAAACGCCCGGCGAACGAACCAACTGCGAAACGATTACACGCTCCGCACCGTTAATGATGAAACTGCCGGTGTCCGTCATGAGAGGGAAATCGCCCATGAACACTTCTTGGTCGGTAATTTCACCCGTGCCCTTGTTGGTGAGGCGTACGGTGAGCCTCAAGGGGCTGGCGTAGGTTGCATCACGCAAACGACATTCCGCCTCGGAGTACTTGGGCGTGGGATCGATGCGATGATCCAAAAACTCCAAACGGAAGTGACCGGCGAAGTCTTCGATGGGCGAAAAGTCCTCGAACACTTCCCTAATGCCCTGATCCAAAAACGCCTTGTAGCTGGAAGTTTGCACCTCGATGAGGTCAGGCAAATCGGGCACGTTGCCGGTTTTTGCAAAAGATTTTCTTTCGTGATTACCGCGCATTACGGTTTTGATGTCTTGTGGCATTGACAAAACTCCTCAAAAAATTTTTTCAAAAAAATTGGCTAAAATTGTTGCAAAATTGCAAAAACTTGTGTATGTTATTTACACGAGCTTTGGCAAAACGGGATTCTACGCAAAGTTTTTGCCGGAGCTAGAACAAAATTTTGCCCGCCACCGCCGCAAATCGTGGCGAAAAAGGCGGAAATTTTGCCCAAAAACGCCTTGAAAAATCTCAAAAAAGGGTAAAAACTCCCCTGTGGGCGTAAAATCGGACTGATATATACTACCACCATTTGTGTCAATAGTCAAAGGCTATCACGGTCATACTATGAATAAAAAAATATCAAAATATTTTTTCGCTAATTCATCTGCCCCACGGCAGATTTTTTTATTGCCAAAATAACGGAAATAGCACCAGAATAAATGGGGAATTAAAGAGAAAAAGAAATGGGAAAAGAAGGGAAGGACGGAAAATAAAGAAAAGGGAAAGAAAATAAAAAAGGGGAAAAGGACAAAAATAACGGGCGGACCGAATCGGTCTGCCCGTATAATTTTAAATTATTGTGCGGAATTATCCTGTATGTTTTGTTGTTGAGCGATTTGTTGCATTACATGCTTTACAAACCTTACGAATTGCGTTATTCGGCAAGTTTGTAAACGGTGTAGCCTTCGGAAGTGCTCGACACAACCTGATCGGCTGTAAAGTAGGAAACAACACCCTTAACTTCTGTGTCTTTGATTTTACATTCGCCACCGACAATTGCAACAAAACCGTGAATTTTACATTCTTCAACAATAAGTTCTAAACCTACTGTCATTCCCTTGGTGCTATCTTCAGGGAAATAAACTTCACAATTGCGAAGAATCATCACGCCTGGCTCATTCGCATTAAATAAGGGGCACTCCAAGCCGCTGAATGCTTGCCATCCACTTTCCTCCGAATACTGTCCATAATAGTCAACCTCAATATTGGAGAAATCGAAGACCATATTTTCAGCTTCAAAATCAGAATAGTTTTGCATAGCCATTACAACTTGGAGGTCGGTCCTTTTTGCGGCTTCTTCCGAAACAACAAATTTACCGTTCATCATCCTAATGTTTGAATCCTTACACCAGTGCATTGCCTGATTTTCAGTGCTAGTACTACCAACGGCGCTACTATCAACGGTGTAAGTAAATCCGTTAAAGTCAATAGTTATATTCTTCGGATTACCATCTGCTTTCTTCGAATATGTAGCCAATCCTGAACCGTGAGCATTTTTTACAAGTTTGATGGTCGTAACTTCTGCAGAAGTCGTATTAAGTCCCACTGCATCAATAGCATCGATAAGGGAGGGATAGCCCTTCCAACCAATGCAAGCAACTACGGAGTCATCAAATTTGGGAGTGACAACGCTTGCTGCTTCGTTTTTAGCTTCTTCTTCGGTCTTGTTGGTTACAGTTTCTTGCTTGCTGCCGGTTTCTACGCCGTCAGCACCAAGAGTTTGAATTTTTACAGATTTGCCATTAGAACCTGCGGAAATGGACGGGAGTTGTTTAGAACCGCTGCTTGCAACGATTACTTCATCCGTGGAATCACCGGGAATGAAGATGGAACCTACGCTGGAAGAACCTTCCAAAACGATACGTCCGGAAGAAATCTTGGCGAAGATGGCGGTGCCGAATTCGTGATAGGAACTGGTGGGAACCTTGATAATGTTGAGCGTGTTGGCAATGCCGTAGTGATGAACGCTTGCATTTGCCGCAGTAACCGTCAGTTCGCCACCGTTGGTGCGGATAACGAGTGTTGCGGTCAAGCTTGTATTGAGTTCTACGTTTACGCCAACGTTGTTACCAACGTCAACACCGGTTGATGCCGTAACGGTGCCTGTAAAGCCGTCTGCAAGGTAGTTGCTGTACGTAGTGCTGAGAGTTTCGCCAACTTGAGCAATGCTCCACAATTCATGGTTTGCGGCTGCGGTTGCGTTGGATTCGGGAATGTAAGTAATTGCTCCGTCTTTGAGATAA
>CAYYTD010000101.1:0-4759 GCA_964474475.1 uncultured Oscillospiraceae bacterium
GGTTTGGCAGGTTTGCAAGAGTGGCTTAAAAAGCTCGATGCGGAATCGTACGGCGCGATTGACGCGAACAACCCTAAACGCGTGATGAGGGCGATAGAAATAGCTTTGTGTGGTGGCAGCCGTGTGAAAGGCAATAACTGTGCGCAGCCGCCCAAATACGACTTAAAATTGCTTGTGCTGCAACGAAATCGCAGTATATTATACGAGCAAATTGAACGCCGCGTTGACAAAATGGTGGAAGAAGGGCTGTTGGACGAAGTTGCGGAGCTTTACGAGCGCTACGACGTTGGTAATCACGATTATTCTGCCTTTGAAGCCATCGGCTACAAGGAATTGATAGCTCATTTGCAGGGTAAGTGCTCACTTCAAGAAGCAATAGAACAAATAAAAATCAACACCCGACACTACGCAAAAAGGCAAATTGCTTATTTTAAGCGCATGAACGTGACTGAATTCGTGGACGTTGACGAGATGACGCCGCAAGACATTGCAAATCACATAAGTGACGTACTAAGGAGCGAAAGCAGTGCGCGTGGCGACGTTTAGAACGGATGTTGATTGACGATATAAATCTAGATTCAATGACTCAAATTAACATAGTATTCTGAAAATGTTGCTTTTTGAAGAATACTATTACAAACATAGTATTAGGAAAACAGGAAAATGATACAAAAAATAGTGCAAGAATCCCTTGAAAAGTGCCGTCCTTACTTTGAAAAGTTTGACGAAATATCTTTGTTTAACCAAAACAAAGTAATATCGGCATTGCAAAACAACCAGGTAGCCTTGAGACATTTTGAAGGCACGAGTGGTTACGGCAACGACGATGCGGGCAGAGATACGTTGTGCAAAGTGTTTGCAGACGTTTTTCGAACTGAGAGTGCGATAGTTTCGCCTCTTATTACGTCCGGCACGCATGCAATTACCGTTGCGCTTTTTGGCATTTTGCGCCCCGGCGACGTGGTTTTGTCCGTAACTGGTGAACCGTACGACACTTTGTGTGACGTGATTCACAAGGAAGGAATCGGCAGTTTGAAGGACTTTGGCGTGTTCTTTAACTGCATTGATTTTGCGCACGATGAACAATTCGACTTTGAAGCGATAGCGGCCTTTTTGCAGAACCACAAAACAAAAATGGTGTATTTGCAGCGTTCGCGCGGTTACAGTAACCGTTTGGCGCTTTCTGTTGACCAAATTGAGGCTGTTGTGGCGTTTGTTAAAGATAAATCGCCCGACACGATAGTTTTTTGCGACAATTGTTACGGCGAATTTGTTGAAACGCGCGAGCCGACGGAAGTTGGCGTTGACGTTTGTGCGGGATCGCTGATTAAAAATATCGGTGGCGGAATTGCCCCCACAGGCGGCTACGTTGCGGGAAAAGCCGACTTGATTGACCTGATTGGCGGCAGGCTTACGGCGCCTTCGATTGGAATGGACGTGGGCTCGTACGCGTACGGATACCGACTGTTTTATCAAGGACTTTTTGCGGCTCCTCACACGGTTAACCAAGCTCTTAAAACCGCTGCGTTGTTTTCGTGCGCCCTTTCTGACTTGGGATACGATGTGTTGCCAAAGCTTGGACAGCATTTTGGAGATATTGTGTGCTCGATTCGTCTTGGTGACGAAGAGAAAATTATTGAATTTTGCAAAGCGGTGCAAGCCGCAGCGCCAATTGACGGCTTTGTGTCGCCCGAACCGTGGTCAATGCCCGGCTACAACGACAAAGTAATAATGGCTGCAGGCTGTTTTGTGCAAGGCGCATCGATTGAATTGAGTTGTGACGCTCCGATTCGTCCGCCTTACGTCGTCTATTTGCAAGGCGGATTGACTCTCGAACATGGAATTCTTACGCTGAATTCTGGTCTCGGCCGCCTCAAAGGCTAAATGCAGTTGTTTGATGTTGTGATTTTGATAGTCCAAATATAATTTTGATGCGGAAGGTCCGCCGCAAACGATGTTGATTTTGCGGCGTACGACCTAAATTTTTTTGAAACACACACGCAAAAGACAAATGCATCTCTTCGCAAAAGGCAGCTTTTGCGAAGAGATATCGTCAAAAAGAGTGCTTGGCGGTGTTGATTGGGGGGGGTGACAGTTTTTAGGTGCTTATTATTTGTTGCTTGTTTCTTTTGTGTCGCTAAGTTGGCGCAAGAATACAACATAATAACCCCTTATTTATCGACGGACTCTTGTGTATCTTGACAAACGCAAGCGGGTATGTTAAAGTGTAGATAAGGCGAAACACGAGGTTTCGCGTTCTCACCACTTTTTTATTTTTTAGTTTTTTTTTTATTTAGTGGCGAGAAAGGGGGTTAATATGTCCAAAAAGTTTTATGAAATGAGATTAGAACGACTGACCAAACTCATTCAACAGGCATATGCAGAAGGTAAATACTCCGCAGAAGAACTTGCGGAGTATTTACTCAATCACGGTGTTAGAGATAAAAAAGACATATTAAATATGGAACACTACTATATAACAGAATTTCAAAACTACATAGACCCATAAACTCGAGAAAAAGCGTTCATTGCAGTGCTTGCAACACGCACAAGACCATTCAACAAATCCTTGGCAGCGGTGCTTTTAGCAACGTAACCACTACTGTTGTAACTTGCTGTAGAGCCTGCAGGAGTACTTGCACCATTACCCATAAATGCATACGGATTTAATCCGCTATCTTTCAAATCTGCAATCATTCGACTATATGCCGTGTTTGAGCACATAAAAAGAATGTCCAAACTAATAATACAGCAAGCGTATGCGAATGGAAAACACTCTGCTGATGAACTTGCTGAGTATTTAGTGGAAAACGGGGTCGATGATAGTAAGGAAACTTATAGAATAGCGATTGAGCGGGAAGAATTTTGACGGGATTACGGGTATAAAGGATGAGTGTTTAGATATCTAAATAAGGTTTACAAATTGGATATTTATTGATTAAGTTAATGCCGTGCAAACAGATTTTGACTTGTTTGGCGGCGTTTAAGACAAATTTGCATATCAAATATTGAAATTTGCAAAGATTTTGGAGAAATTTATATGAAATCGACATCGTATTTTTCGGAAAGAGATGCCAAAAATTTGGAAAAACTTGATGCAATTCTCGAAGAGGATCTGCCTGATTTTTGCAGTGAATATTTCGTTGGTATTTCTTCTGAAACGACGACGTTGACGAGATTGAATTACGCGTACGACATTCGTACCTTTTTTAAATATCTTTGTGCCAAAATTCCGCGTTTCAAAAGCAAAACTACCAAGGAAATTACCCCTGCCGACATAGAATCCCTTTCCCCATTTGAAATTGAGGCGTACTTGAACTACATTGCATTGTATAAGGATAAAAACGGGGACATTGTGAGAAACGGAGAGCGTGGCAAAAGCCGCAAATTGTCGGCAATACGCTCGTTGGTGAAGTATTTTGAAAAGAAACAGGTAATTCGCTACAACCCTACCGCATCGGTAGACACGCCAAAGCTTCACGAAAAGGAAATAATCCGCCTTAATTCGGAAGAAATTGCTGCTATGATTGACGTTGTGGATACCGGCGAAGGCTTGTCCGGACGTCAACTTAAATACCAAGAAAATACGCGCATTAGAGACCTTGCTATGGTTAGTTTGTTCCTTGGCACTGGCATTCGTGTGAGCGAATTGGTTGGCATCGATATGGACGACGTTAACTTTGAAGATCGCAGCTTTGTGGTAACTCGCAAGGGCGGCGCTCGCGTTATTTTGTACTTTTCCGACGAGGTTGCAGGCTATTTGTACGATTACTATTCCATGAGGGAAGCGGACAAAAGTACGGACGAAAAAGCTTTGTTCCTATCCTTACAAAAACGCCGTATAACCACGCGCGCTGTTGAAAACGTTATAAAAAAGTACAGCTCTATTGCATCACCGCTTAAACATATTACTCCGCACAAGTTGCGTTCGACATTCGGCACGCAGCTTTACCGCAACACTGGGGATATTTACGCTGTGGCGGACGTTTTGGGGCACAAAGACGTGAACACGACGCGTCGCCATTACGCCGCTATTACGGACGATATTCGCCGCAAGGCCGTTACGCAAATTTCGTTGCGGCCGTCAAACGAAGAAGAAAAGGACGACGACGGCAGCGAATAGCCAAAGGTTTTGGCGGCACGCGCTAAAACCGGCGTAACGAGAAATGTTTTGTTTGGCAGCGAGAAAAAAATTGGCTGCAAAGGTGTTGGCGGCAGGCAAGTCGATAGTAGCTGTGCCGAGCGGCGGTTTTGCAGTTGTCAAGTACCACCACTTTATAAAAATAATTTTATGGATAACAATTTTCAATTACACGGTTTAATTTCCAACGTGGCGTTAATTTACGTGGAATTTCCCAATACGGACAAAGAATCGGACCTTGCCGAGCTGTATAGGCTTATTCAATCGGCTCACGGCAAGGTTTGTTATTTTGCCGAACAAAAAAGAAATTCGGCAGATCCGTCTACGGTGATTGGCAGCGGAAAGCTTGACGAAATTAACAAAGGGTTGAATATTTTAAGTGAAAATATAGACACGGTGATTTTCTCCTGTCCGCTAAACGCCACTCAACGCGCTGAAATTCAAAAAAATATCGACATTGAGGTTACCATTGCCGACCGTCTTGACTTGATTTTGGACATTTTTGCGCTTAGGGCAACCACTGCGGAGGGCAAAAAGCAAGTTGAGCTTGCGCAGCTGTCGTACAACCTTGCTACGCGTCCGCAAAACGTAAAACTATCTCGTGCGGGGGCGGGTATT
>CAYYTD010000102.1:0-4626 GCA_964474475.1 uncultured Oscillospiraceae bacterium
GATTGAGCTTGGCAATGGAAAGCAACCAAAAGCATACGCCTACTACGTTACAATGGATAAGGTAGGAAACAACCCACGTGTTGAACCCATAAAACATAACGTCGCACGCAATAAAAACGAAAACCGCAGGCAGCACCACGCTTAGCCCCCAGCAATAACCGCACAAGGCAACAAGGATAGTGACCACTTCCACGTTGGGTATGCTCGCCAACGCAGTTTTGCCGCCCACTATTAGGGCGGCAAACATGGCGGTAACGCAAATTTTTATTGTGACGTTTTTAGTGTTCATGCAAATTGACGATTACAAAACCTGTTGTTAATAAGATTCGATTTGAAGATAAATAATGGAGCCGCCTTGAACCTTGGCGCTGCTGATGCCCACTGCCGAAGTGGTAACTACGTAGTTGCCAAGTTGAATGTTCTTTGCCCAAGCAGCTTCGCCCTTGTCGGCTTCTACAGATGTGTATACCGAAATGAACTGTTGGTCGGCAGGAGTCATGCCGTTGATGCCCGTCATGTACTTGCCGTAGTCAGAGTCTTCCCACACCACAGTTACGCTACCTGCGTTAACAAAATGGTTAAGCAAAGTTTCGCCGTTGGGTTCTGCGCCAAGCTGGCTAACTTCCACCACGTGAATGGCGTATTCGCCTTCCGTTGCGCCCTTAATGATCAACGCTGCTTGCGTTTCGGCAAGGTTGAGGTTGTCCAACGTGACCACTTCGTCTTGCGGTTTTTCGGTGCATGCGCAGCAAACCAAAAGCGCTGCAACAAGCATCACTGCAAAAAGTAACAAACTAATTTTTCTTTTCATGTTTTCCTCCGTTAGGCTAATGCAACAAGCGGACGAGCCTACTTGCATGCAAACAGCCTGATAATAATTGGTTAAGTCAAAGTTTAACACAACAAAACAGAATCGTCAAACGTAAAAAGAAAAAAGCGATGTAAAGACATTGTAAAATGTGCCGCAAAGGCTCTTGCTTGTGCAAAAATTAAAAAAGTTGCGCAAATTGAATAATTACAAAGGAAAAAGCAAACAAACCGAAAACGTAAAACTAAAGGCAAAAATGCGAAAGATAAAATCAAAAAGCTAAAATGCGAAAGATAAAAAAACAACGATTAAAAAAAGTATAAGATACAACCATCAGCAAACAAGCAAAAAATAAAAACATCAGGTAAAAAGCCAAAGGCTAAACAAGCAAACAAGCCAAAGGGCAAAAAAGAGTCCTGCCAAAGCAGGACTCTAATTAAATGCTTGTTAAGCTTCCGTTTCTTCTACGGTAAGAAGGATGCTGACCGATTCGGAATTGGTTTTGGTTTCGGGGTTGAACTTGACTACCGAAATGCCGCCGGAAGACAACGTGAATACGTAGTTACCGATGATTGCCGGTTGGTACCAAACGGAAGTGGAGCTATCCAACGAATATGCCAAAGGCGTGTGCGTGTAGGTTGCGGCGGAAAGGTCTACGGAATAATAAACGCTGTTTGCCGTGTAATACAACACGCTGCCTTCAAGCTTGTTCAAGGTGATGGACTTGTCGTTTTGAGCTGCGGAAAGCACTACTTTCTTGGAAGCTGCGGAGCCATCCGTAGTGAGAGCAAGTCCGTACAGGCTGTCCGAACCAACGGTTACCGTTTGCACGTAAAGCACGCCTGCGCCGTAACCGAAATAGCTGCCGCTGGGAAGGGCTTTTGCAACTACTTCTTCTACGTTTGGCTTGGATGCGGAAACCTTGTACAACTGAAGATTGTCCCAAGTGGAATCTTTGGAGTCGGCTTTGGTGTAGAACACGTCACCACTGTTAACGGACTTGACCGTGTAGGTGTATCTTGCGTGGTTGTGACCTTCGTGATCTTCGCCTTCTTCAAGTTGCTCGTTGTTCAAAACAACTTTGCCTTCGGCATCGGCTGCGGTGTAAATGCAAAGGTTAGATTTGCCATCGGTGTAGTACACGGATGCCGTTGCCTTTTCGAAGGTGACGTTGCTGGCAGATTCCGCCACGGTTACGTCTTGAGATGCTTTAACGGTGTCGCCAAGCTTAATGTTGTGCAATGCACTGTCGATAAGTGCGGTTGCGTAAACGGCTCCGTCTTTGCAGCTGAGCATTATTTGCGTGCTATTGCTGGTAAAGATGAAGTGGCTCTTGGCATCACTGCCGTCAAGGGCGTAGCTCTTGAGCACAAGTTGGCTGGTAAGAGAGTCACCGCCTGCGGTAAGGTCGTTGTTGGGGGTAGTTACGTAAATGCGACCGTCAAAAATGTAAATGCCGTTAATGGAGGGCGTTGTGGTATTTGCCGAGTAATAGAAGTTGGGCACAACCACCACTGCCTTGGAACGAACGCTCTTGGCAATTTGCTTTTTAACTTCCGTCGAAGAAAGGTCGCTGTCTTTGTTGTCTTCGGCAATTTGAATAAAGGTGTCAATATCCGAAGCCTTTACACGAATGATGGAACCAACACGAATATCGTTGGTGTATTCGTTGTCCGCATCTACGCTGGTTTGGTTGCCGTTAACGTAATAAACGTAATCTCCGTATTTTACAGCTGCGCCGCCGTTGCCTTCAGCCGCGCCACCAGGGTTGGTAACGGACTCGGCAGGCGTAAAAGTATTGCCGCTGTTGCAAGCAGCAAACACCACGCTAAAGCAAAGCAAAAGCGCAACGAGTACGACTAAATATTTTTTTACAGATGTGTTCATTGATATACTACTCCTTATGTAGGTACTACATAGGCTTTTATTATAATCCATAACCCGCAAAATTGCAACAGTTTTTTGGACAATCTTGACAATATTACAAAAAAATTTGGCAATAACCGCACCGACGCTTGCCGCAAAGGGAACAAATTGCAAAGGACGGCAACGCAAAGGGATGCCACACACGCAATTGACGACAGTATGCCAAAGGTAAAGTACAGAACAATACCAAAAGGCATGGGCGACAACAAAAGCCAAAAACAAAAGGTTCCCCAAAGGAACGATGCCCTTGGGGAACGATTTTTAGATTAACTTGCGTGCAAGTTGAACTTCGGAGAATGGTTATTTAACCTTATAAATATCTACAAGGAAACCTGCTGCATCATATGCATAAATACTCAATTCAACACCACTATCAATGTATCTATCAGGAGCTACATCGACTACTACACAAGTGGCGCCATCCTTTACAACAATCGCAATACCGTTTGTAAACGTAAGGTTGCTGACAACAATTCCTTGCTTTGCTGCGGTTATCTTGTCGTATGCATGGACTGAAGTATTTAATGTGCCGGTTGCCGAAGTATTTACAGGTAAATCAATGAAATACTTGATTCCATTTGATACATACCAAGGACATGTATCTGATGTCAATTCAGTGTTTTTCGTATCCTCGTCAGTCCAAGCCTCTCCGTCTTTAGTAAGCAATGTCTTTTTAATGCCAAATGCTAATTTATAAGTGACATCGGTATGTGCTGTATTGATTGTAAAGCTATTTTCACTTTGGTTAATAGCTTCAAACGGATTCTTACTGAAAAAGTCAGCTTTAGTATATCTGCCGCCTTCTACGCCAGCTATCAATGATTGCTTGTATTCTTCAGGCCAAACATTTTCAGCCTCCGGAGCCACACTAACATCCTTTGCTGTACCAAATCCCTGCAATGTACCATTATTTTTACAATCGGTTACAGTTACTTCGCTTTGCGAATCTTTAACTGTTTCTACATATGGTATGTTTCCGTTACCATACAAGAATCCTACGAAATCATTACCAAAAATATTGCCGTTATTAACACAATTAACATAGTTGGCTCTTGTTTTAATTATAAACCCATATCCACTACCGACGATAAAGCCAGTTGACGTACCCTCGTTTTGCAAATTGCGAACGTTATTAGTAATATTTTTAAAGTTATATGTTACAACGTCTTCCGTGTTTCCATCAGTATACAATAAATTAACGACAATAAGACCAAAGTTATTGCTGTTAACACTCACTAATTGCTCTTTACTGCTAAATGTAATACCGTCAAAATCTGCACCAAATGTCGTTTGCAAATCTGCAAACCACAATAAGGCCACGGCATATTTGCCCATTTCAACATCAATATTCTTAAATGTAGTATGGCCAACTTGCTTATAGAAAATATAATCGCCTGTTGTATCAGTAGACAAATATTTGATAGTATGTCCTGCTCCGTCATATCCGCCTGCAATGTACGCTATTCTTTGAGAAGAGCTTATTTCAATATCAGCGGTTTGTTGGAAGTAATAAGGGGCAGTTGAACCTTTGAACAATGTGTTGATTTTTGCAAATTGTGCGGCTGTTTCAATAAGGTAAGGAGCTGATTCCGTGCCCAAGCCGCCTGCAAAATCGCTGGAAGGAATAGATGTAACACGTTTATCATCGTCTACACCTGTAATATTTGTGGAAGTATTAAGTGCATTTGCAACTTCCTGATTTTTTGCACCTACGCCGCCAACTGTGCTGCCGGCTTTAGCGTTGATGGAAACGGAGTCGATACTTGAAGAAGTAATAATAATGGAGTTGACCGTACCGGTGGACTCAACTACCAAGCGACCTTGGTTGAGAGTGAGGTTGGGGGTGGTACCGTGTTCGTGATAGGATGCACTTGCAATGGCTTGAACGTCGA
>CAYYTD010000103.1:0-235 GCA_964474475.1 uncultured Oscillospiraceae bacterium
ACAGTGGAGCGTAGATAGCCTCGACTGGAAAGGGCTTTCGGCACTGCAAATTGCCACACGCGTGCAAAAGGCGGAGCAAGGGGACGTAATTTTGTGCCACAACAACAGCGATCACGTCGTAGAGGCACTTCCTTACGTCTTTCAGGCACTGCAAGCAAAGGGGCTCACGGCTTGCCCCGTCGGTCAGCTCATTCACAAATAGGTCTACGTCATTCTTTCGTACTGCACTCAAGTG
>CAYYTD010000103.1:245-4580 GCA_964474475.1 uncultured Oscillospiraceae bacterium
TCCGTCCGCCCGTTTCTCTTCGAAATTGCCTGCACAAGCGCTTTCCGCTAGGATTTTTTCGTCGTTGCCTTTCCTCCTTGACTTTTCGTCGAAACGCGCCCCTTTTCAACGCCATTTCCCTTCCACAGCAAGCAATTTTAATCAAAAAATTAAGTAGTTTTTAAGAAACATATATTATACTAAGCGTTATTAGGGCAGTAGCATTGTCAAATTCACAAATAACGCTGTACAATCTGGGCAAATTGTGGCATAATGTTTACATACAAAGCCCAATAGGCAATTTGCCAAAGAAAAACCAAACGGAGAAACCATCATGAAAACTGCAGCAGCAATCAGCAACAACAATACAGTCACGTTAGCGGGCAAATTAGTGCAAAAACCCACTTTAAGCCACGAAGTTTTCGGTGAAAAGTTTTTTGCCGCCACCCTTGCGGTCAATCGTCTTTCCGGCTCGCAAGATTTAATCCCCGTCAGCATTCCGCAAACGCTCCTCACCGAGCAAGTTGTGGGTGGTGCGGACGTGCTCGTCAAAGGGCAATTCCGTAGCTACAACAAAATCGAAAACGAACGCAGCAAGCTCATTTTGACGGTTTTCGTCAAGGAGCTCACCCTGCTTGCCGAACCCACTAATCTCAACGAACTGGAACTTCACGGCTACGTTTGCAAGCAACCCGTCTACCGCGTTACGCCGTTAGAGCGTGAAATTTGCGATCTTCTCGTCGCCGTCAACCGTCAATACGGCAAAAGCGACTACATTCCCTGTATCGTTTGGGGGCGCAAAGCTCGTTTTGCCAACACCCTTCCCGTGGGTAGCAAAGTGCTCGTTTCGGGGCGTTTGCAGTCGCGCAAATATCTCAAGTCGCTTGAAAACGGCACGCAAGAGGAGCGCACGGCTTACGAAATGTCCGTTGCCTTCATCTCTGCCGAAACGGACGGCGACCAAACGGCGGCAACAAGCAGCCTTTCTCCGCAGTCGGATGTGGCAGAGCCCACTTCGGATGCAACCCAAACGGAATCTCAACAGCCCGCCGAACCTTCAACGGAAGAGTAATTACAACTTGTCTAACAAAAAAGCTACGGATGCAATTTGCATTCGTAGCTTTATTTTTATGTTACACGTCGGTAGTGCAAGCTTACCGCGCGCCGTTAGTTAATTTTTCCTTGCGCCTTCAATTTTCTTCTGCGAAGGAAAATGCCAATCAGCACGCACACCAGCACGAGAGCAATGCCAAGGGCAATTAAACCCACGGTAGAGTTGGTCGTCATGTCGTCAATGCCAATCAAGCGCGATGCATCGATCCAGCCGTAGTCGCAGCTGCCGTCGCCGTACAAAACTTGCAGCAAAGCTGCATCCCCCTCCTGCTTAATCACCTTCACAAGCTGCCCGGAGTAGAGTTTCACAACGCCGTTGTCGTTAGATATCTCCGTGCCTTCCTTTCTTTCGCTGCCAAGGTACAGGCTCACTGCACTAAATAGCGATGCGTTAATTTTCCTGTCGCCAACTATGGTTTCGTATTCCACGTTTATGCTGCTTGCCGAAAACTTCGATACAGCTCCTTGCGGCACAAATCCCTTTTTGGTTTGCCCCTCGGCGTTTTGGGATTGCACGTATTACCCAGTTTCACTGCCGTTTTCAAAGCGCTGCAAAAGCTTTGCTTCTTTCAGCTCGGTAGCCTTTTGGTTGAACACGTCGGCGTAGTCGCTGTTTTTAATGGGCATGTTGTACACGTACACGGCGTTTAACGAATTAAACTTAACAACAAAGTTCACGTTGTCTTCCACGCCGTTGCCCAGCACTTTAATTTTGTCGTCCAGTTCGGGCGTTTCGGCGCCGTCACTCTTTTTCACCCAGCCGTACTTGTCGCCTACAAGAACGTAGTAGTAGCGGCTTTCTTCGTATCCTTCGTATTGAAGTATTACGTATTCGCCTGTGTATTGCTTTTCAATTTCGGCAATAGAATTTGCATTTTTGGTTTTGTAAACGATGTTAGTGGGGTAGTCAAGCGGTTGCGCCAGCACAAAACCCGTAAAGTTTCCGCTCGGCGTGTCCAGTTCGATGGTGTCGCTGCCAATGGTAATCTCCTGCTCGGTAAACAAATCCCCCTCTTGCGCGTAGTAAACTACTTTGTTAAGGTCGTTCAATACGTACGCACCCTTGCTTGCCAACGCCACGTCAACAATGTTGTTAGCAGATGTCAGCACGGCGCTTGCCGCTTCGTAGCTGTTGTCGCTGTTTTGCGCCACACGGTAAACGGCTTTTTTGTTGTACACTGCAACGTAACTGCTACTTCCGTTTTCGTAAGAAAACAGTCCCGTCGGCACAAAGTTTTCGGGCATTTTCACGCCGTCGTTAAATTTGTCCTCCGTTTCGTACTCCCGTTCCGTGCCGTTGTAACGCTTCAACTGACCTTCCGCCACGTAGTACACGTAGTCGCCCACGGAAATTACCGCACGCGCATTGGAAAGTTTTCCGCCGGAAATATTCTTTTCCTTTCCGCCGTCCATGGCAAAAAGGTAATCGGCAATGTAGTAGGTTACTGTTTGTTCTTCAAGAGGACCTTCGCACACGTCCACCACAAATTTTTCAGTCGTAATGGTGGCTTTAATCTCCGACGGTGCAAGTTTGCCGCCCGTCAGGTCGTATGTCACTATGGAATCGTCAAAAACTACCGTCAATCCGTTAGTAGCAGGGGACAAAGTCAGTACTGATTTGTCCAACTTTACCGAATGGGTGTATTTGGGTTGAGGATTGGTCACGTCGTAGCACAAAATTACGCTTTTGCCGTCGCTCACGTTGTCCGCAACGAAAAGTGTATTGCACGATGTAGCAATGGCAACGGGGTTAATAAACACGTTGTCGGCACTTTCCACCGCAGCACAAGCAGTAGTGCAAGGGAGGAACGCCGCCAAAATAGCCGCCACCGCCACAAGGAAGACCAAAATATATGTAATTGACGTTTTGCACATTTTCATACGCAACTCCTGTTGCCGCTTTATTGATTTTTGTCTAACGAGCCGTCAACCCTTGCCGACTCCGCTTTGTGAACTTTGCATTCGCTCGGTTCGCACGTTCGCATTCACTTCGCATTTTGCATTAAGCGTTTTGTGTGAACATTGCTAACTCACTTCGTTTTGTAGCCTTTACTTACCCGTTCTAACTTTGCTTTTCGCTCCGCTTTGTGAACTTCGCATTCGCTCGGTTCGCATGTTCTCTTTCACTTCGCTTTTGCATTAAGCATTTTGTGTGAACATTGCTAACTCACTTCGTTTTGTAGCCCTTACTTATCCGTTCTAACCTTGCTTTTCGCTCCGTTTGTCGGAACTCCGCTTTTGTTTTGGCGTTTACAAGTTCTTTGCGGTTGCCCTTTGAGCCGTTTTTTAATTGCAAGCAAATCAGTGCACGAACGCTATCCATCGCCAGGATATTTGCAAAGGATAGTGGTGTCGGGTTTGTTTGGTTTGTGTCGTTAATTTAGGATAAATAATCTCTATAATATATAAAGATTAAATTAAAATACATCACTTCTAAGAATTATATCAAATAATAGCGCATTTTACAACAATTTTCAGCAAAAATAACCAAATCGCTTTTTTCACCATTACACAGATGTATTTTCGTCCTTTCCAATGCCCTCGTCAGCCTTTTCGGTCGGCGTTTTTTTTGTCTGTAATGCTTGTAGCGCATGCATCTAACTTTTCTAAAATCTGCTCGAAAAACTTTCCCTGTAAAAATCCATATTTTAACTTTTTTGCATCGTCTAAATAACAATTAAAAAACTCTCTAAAACAAAGAATAATTTCGTGACCTTGTGAACGCTGCAAGGGTAGTGGCGCTTGTTCCAATCAAAAAACAATAAAAAAAAATAACTACTCTCTAAAATAAAAAAAATTCCGTGACCTTGTTATCTGCTAACTCTATGTCGCCTTGCGTAGTGGTGCAGTTGTTAACCCCAAATCGCAGGCTTAATGTTAAACTCAAAACATCTAAAAAATAAAAAGAATACGTGACCTTGCTATCTACTAGTTCTATGTCGCCTTGCGTTGTGGTGCACTCGTTAACTATTTCCTATTAAAGTCTATTTTGGAACACTATGAGAAACTGCAAGTCATACAAATTCGCATCGACTTAATTCTAATCAAAAACACCTACTCCCTAAAATAAAAAATAATTCCGTGACCTTGTTATCTGCTAAGCTCTATGCCGCCTTGCGCGTTGAAGCAGTTCCTAACTTAGTCCCATCAAAAAAAGTTACTTCGTATTCTTATTTTCAATTAACCTTGTGTCGCTTTGCGCGTTGAAGCAGTTGCTAACTCCTTGCTGCTAGCGTTATTTCG
>CAYYTD010000104.1:0-4493 GCA_964474475.1 uncultured Oscillospiraceae bacterium
AAAAAGCCATAATACCGATATTTTTCGTATCAATATTATGGTTTCTTTATGGTGCGGATGACAGGACTTGAACCTGCATGGTTTCCCACATGAACCTGAATCATGCGCGTCTGCCAATTTCGCCACATCCGCATGCGAATATCTCTATTGCACGGATACTATTATACTCATTTTTTGTTAGTTGTCAAAGCCTTTTTGATATTTTGTTGTTTTTGACGATTTTTACTACCAGGACGTTTGGTTTACGATATGCGTTAATGTTTTCAAAGTTGTTGATTTTTGTTCGACAGGACTCTGATGTTGGTGATTTGTTCGATTTTGCACCGCCACCACCCACCCCCACAAAGAAGTTTGGAAAAAAATTTTGCAAAAGCGTTGACAGCAAAAACATGCAATGATATACTTTTATCACGGGGGGGGTATACTCGCAATTTCAATTATTATTGCATGCGAAAAGATATCCTCCCGCCCCCGAGAAAATAATTTTCAGGGGGTAAAAAAAAAATGAAAAGAAACGGAAAGAAAAACGGCTTTACAATCGTTGAACTGGTGATTGTTATTGCCGTTATTGCAATTTTGGCGGGCGTGTTGATTCCGACGTTTTCGAGCCTGGTAGCCAAAGCCAACATGTCGGCTGACCAACAGGCAGTAACCAACATGAACAAGATATTGGCAATAAGCGACAAGCCGACGGACGTTGACGGCGTAATTGAACTGCTGATTGAAAACGACTATGCAGGCGACCTTACTACCTACTACAAGAATTACTCGCTTGCTTGGATCGAATCGGAAAACGTCATCGTTCTGATTGAGGGTGGAAAGGTTGTGTACCCCGAAAGGTATGCAAACAGCACATTGACCGTGGCGCTAATAAAGCCCATGGCAACGGACAGCACCACCTTGACTGGCAACCTTGCGGCAGGACAAACGGTGTACTTGGGTGAAAACGTTACTGCAAACGACTATATTTGCACTCCGTCAACGGGCGAATACAAAATGAACCTTGTCGGCAATACGCTTAAAGCCAACCAGCGAATTGGCGCTTGGCTTGAAGGTGGCGGCAGCAAACTCGTTATCACTAACGGCATTATTGACTCTACCGATTCAACAGACACAGTTGCAGTTCGCGCAGAAGGTGGAAACACCGTTGAAGTAAACAACGTACAAATTTATTCTAAACACGGCGTTAATCCCCTTATGTCCTATGGCGGAACGATGGTTCTCAACAACGTGACAGCGGCTCAATCGGGCTCCGCAGAAGAATCTTGGTTCGATTCGGCAATTCAAGTTGTTAACCAACTCAAGCAAGAAACAGGTAAAGCGCATACGTGGACTATCTGCCAACAAGCAAACGTTACGGTTAACAGCGGTATGTACAGCGGAAAAATCGCCATACAAATCGATGCTCCCGGCGGAAATATTACGATTAACGGCGGTACGTTTAAGGGATCCACATATGTAATTCAAGCTGACTTTGCGCCCACAAATTACAATGACGGCGAAAATTTCGAATCTGTTATTACCATTAACGGTGGCACGTTTGAAGGTGCAATTAAAATTACAGCTGCCACAACGCTTGTGATTAACGGTGGTACGTTTACCGTAAACCCGACCGCTTGGCTTGGTGCAGGCAAAACTGCAGTTACAAACGCTGACGGCACTTGGACGGTTAAATAGACTGCCAACAAAGGAAGGAACAAACAAAAAAGCTCCTCGACGGGGAGCTTTTTTTTGTTAATTTGAATTGTAGAGTGCGTTGCCGATGACGGCAAGTGAGAAAAAGCTTACATTGATGCTGACGGCAATCGAAATAAAACTTGCATTGATACTGACAGTAATTAAGAAAAAAACGGGAATTGCCGCTGACGACAGTGGGGAAAATGACGAAAATTGCCGCTGACAGCAATTGAGATAAAAAGGTTCATTGCCGGTGGCGGTAATTGAGAAACAACGCGAATTGACGGTGGCGGCGGCTAAAAAATTGAGCCGTTTTTGATACAATTGAGCGGCGGTTGGGAAAAATGAGTACGCCTGTCGGGGGCAAAGCGGAACCGAAAAGGCACTACCGAATTACTGCGCAGAAGGAAAAAGCTTGGAAAGGGCGTTGGATTGCTGCAAAAGTGCCAAAATAACGCCGTTGACTGCCGCGTTGAGTGCCTGAACGGGGACGCGAATGGCGAAATAGATCCAAAAGGTGGCGTAGTTGGTGCTGACGTACTGCCACATGGCGTAAGTGTTGATGCCTGCGGAGCACACAACGAAGGTGATGACCAGCGACAGGGTGAGTTTGGCTTGCCTTGAGCAAGGCAAAAAACGATAGACAAGCCCCGGAATGATGCCCATGAGGGTGGAGGCAAGGGAGATGAGCAGGTTGAAGGCGCCCTTGGGGAAAAGGTAGCCTGCGACGAGATCGCCCACGAAGCCCACCACTGTTGCGGGAATGACACCCAAATAGGCGGCGGCAATGAAGCAGGGCAAATAGGTGAAGGACACTGCGTTGCCCACGATGACCACAGTGAAGGCGTTGGCTGCCACCGAAATGGCGGCAAGCAGTGCCGTGGCGCACAGTTTGTAAGTTTTGGACATAAAAAACTCCTTTTGCAAATTGCAAAAGCAGCCCGATGTGTGACGGTTAATTCGCCTGTGCCTGACGACTAATGATGCCGCCAAAGCATTGTTGCAACGGACCCGACCATGCACCGCAGAACGGATGAGCTCTTTCGTCCTTGCCTTTTCCTAAGCAGGGCACTTTACGCGCATGACCAACTTTGCGTTACCATTATAACCCCTTGCGCCCCAAATGTAAACGGTATTGAAGAAAATTACGAAAAAATGTGCAATAGGCGTTGCAAAAGCAAAAAAAATGTACTATAATGTTAATAACATCGTTAAAGGAGGACACACTTTTATGGCTAAGAAAGGCGGAGATTACTTTGGATTACCTTACTTGATTAGTTTGATCCTTTGCATAATCCCTATTACTAACTTTATTTGCAGTTTTATTACAAGACTGGGCGAAGGTAAAATTGTTGCGGCAATTTTGCGTTTGGTGCTTGGTTGGAACATCATTTGGATTTTGGATATCATTTTGATGGCTACCAGCAAACATATACTTCGCGTTATTAACTGCTAATAACGAATTGAGCCGTGGCGAAATGCTGCGGCTCGTTTTTTTGGCAAAAGCGGCAAAAGACAGGGACTATCCGCAAAGACAGCAAAGCGGAAAGTGCCGAAAAACGATTGAAAAGCAACGTTGCAAAGGCGTGAACCCTGCCGACGGCGAATGCAAGGTAAGATTGCATCGTTGAAAAATTTTGACCGAATAAACGATGAAAAAAGCCGTCCGTATCTTGACGATACGAACGGCTTTTTTTGCTTTGCGTTGTGAAAGTTAATGCACGAAAAGGGGCTAAGTGCCCGACTTGAGCGTGCGTGAGGTGGAATTGGGGCGCGGAGCTTGGCTGGCTGCGTGAAAATCCACCACTATACACAAAGAGGGCAGGAGTAGTAGATTATTCCTTGCAGATTTCTACACCACAGCTTGCGCCGATGCGGTCTGCGCCTGCCTCTACCATGGCAAGAGCTTCGGCGTAGTTGTGAATTCCGCCGCTTGCCTTGACCTTGACACCGTGGGAATGAACGGTGTCTGCCATCAACTTGACAGCCTCGACCGTGGCGCCGCCCTTGCCAAAACCGGTGCTGGTCTTGACAAAATCCGCTCCGCCCTCGATGCAGGCGTTGCAAGCGGCAACGATTTGCTTATCGGTAAGGTTGCAGGTTTCTAAAATTACCTTGAGAGTGAGGCCGCCACAGGCTTTTTTGACAAGCTCGATTTGCTTGGCAACCTTTGCCCAGCTATTTGTTTTTGCCCAAGATTGTGTGAGAACGACGTCGATTTCCGTTGCGCCGTTTTTGATAGCTTCCTTGGCTTCGTATATTTTGCTGCGGGTGGTGTTTTCGCCCAGAGGGAAACCAACCACGGTGCAAACCTTGACTTGACTACCTTGCAACTCTTTTGCCGCAAGTTTGACGTGGCAGGGATTGACACATACCGATGCAAAACCGTACTGCTTGGCTTCGCTGCAAAGAGCGACGATTTGGCTTGCTTTTGCCGGCTTTAACAACGTATGGTCGATGAGAGCCGCGATTTGTTTTTTGTCCATAATAACCTCCTATTTTGAAAGGCACGCCACGAGCGGCGTTGACCTTGATGACCATTGTATTATACCACAAAGCAGGAAGGATTTCAAGCTTTGTGCGAAAAATGGCAAAAATTGAACGATTGGCGCGTTTTTGGTGAAAAACCTGCACGGCGGCAAGCAAAAAGCCTACGTGCGGCAAGGGGACCGGCGGCGGTTACTTCTTTTTGCGCTTGGGCTTGGAGAGTGAGATGGTGAGAACATCGTCGTCCAGTTCGATTTCTTCGTAGTCGGGGCGTGCAAAACGGTTCTTGATTGCCTTGATGAGCAAAAGCGTGAGCAGCGTTAGGCACA
>CAYYTD010000105.1:0-4493 GCA_964474475.1 uncultured Oscillospiraceae bacterium
CCATCATGGTGGTCATTTGGTTGTATCCCATTTTGTGGATATTGCTCAACGCCTTCCGCTGCGAGTACAACGACGAAGGCAAGCTTATCGGTATCGTAGTATCTAACTACATACCCAAGCAGTTAGGGCTGGAAAACTTCAAAGCGTTGTTTACCGAAACACCCTTCCTGCGCCAAGTGCTCAACACCGTCATCGTGTCGGTATGCACCTGCATTCTCAGCACGCTGCTCACCCTCACTACGGCGTATATTATGTCCAAAATCAAGTTCAAGCTGCGCAAGCCGTTCATGAACTTGGCAATGATTCTCGGTTTGTTCCCCGGCTTCATGTCCATGATAGCCATCTACTTCATTCTCAAAGCGCTCGGGCTCACGCAAACGCTGTTCGCACTCATTTTGTGCTATTCGGCGGGCGCAGGCTTAGGGTTCTACGTGGCAAAGGGCTTTTTCGATACAGTCCCCAACGCCCTTGTAGAGTCCGCCAAGTTAGACGGCGCCACCGAGGGGCAAATCTTTGCGCGTATCATTCTTCCCCTGTCCAAACCCATCATCATTTACACGGCGCTGCTGGCATTCACAGGCCCGTGGATGGATTTCATCTTCGCCCGCGTCATTTTGGGCGAGCAAAACGAAGAGTTGCACACGGTAGCGGTGGGCTTGTACCAAATGATGTACGGTGCCCATGCCGACAATAACGTGTTCACCACCTTTGCGGCAGGGTGCGTATGCATCGCAGTACCCATCGTTACGTTGTTCTTGCTGTTGCAAAAGTACTACATCGAGGGCGCAACCGCAGGCGCGGTAAAGGGATAATTTCGCTGTATGAAAAAGTTCCTTTCCGCCATGCTGGCAGTCACACTGGTAGTTGTTGCATTGCTTGCCGTGGGTTGCAACAAGGGCGAGTACCTCTTGCAGGACGAAAATCTCACCTACACCCCCACGGACGACAACTATCGCACCTTCTACGAAATCTTTGTGGGCGGTTTCAGCGATAGCAACGGCGACGGCATAGGCGACCTAAACGGGCTAATCAATAGGCTGGATTACCTCAACGACGGCGATCCTGCCAGCGGCAAAAGTTTAGGCGTCACAGGTCTGTGGCTCATGCCCGTCATGCCCTCCTTTTCCTATCACAAGTACGACGTAGTCAATTACAAAATGATCGACGACCGTTACGGCACCATGGAAGACATGCGCAAGCTTGTCAGCGAGTGCCACAAACGGGGCGTCAATGTCATTATCGACTTGGTTCTCAACCACACCAGCCATTATCACACTTGGTTCGAAGAATGCCGCAAGGCAGTCAAAAACGGAGATTTTACTAGCAAGTACGCAAGTTATTATTCTATTGATACAGTAAAGAAGGAAAACTGGTACGAGCTTGCCACCGATCCCACCGGCACAACTTGGTATTACGAAGGCAACTTCAGTAGCGAAATGCCCGAGCTTAATTGGGATAACCAAGACGTGCGCAACGAGATTGTGGATATCGCCGACTTTTGGCTTACCGACGTATGCATCGACGGTTTCCGTTTAGATGCCGTCAAGTACTTCTACTACGGCAAAGATGCGGATAATGTCAACGCTCTTGCTTGGTTCAATAGCGAATGTCGCAAAATCAAGTCGGACGTGTATCTGGTTGGCGAAAACTGGTCCGATCAGTCATCTGTAGTCAACTATTATCAGGGCATCAACTGTTTCGACTTCGTTTTTTCCGAGCTTTCCGGTTACGTAGTCAGCTCCGCCAAGTTTGGCACAGGGTCCATTTTCTCCACAACGGTGCAAAATTACTACGATGCTACCAAAAAGGCTAATCCCGATGCCATCATGGCTCCCTTCCTGTCCAATCACGACATGGACCGTGTAGGCGGCTACTTGAGCACTGACGATTACAGCTACCAACTTGCATCATCCATGTATTTGCTCATGCCGGGCAACCCCTTCATTTATTACGGTGAAGAAATCGGCATGTGCGGCAGTCGCGGTAGCGGTTCCAATACCGATGCCGACAGACGTCTGGCAATGCGCTGGGGCGACGACGACACCGTTGCCAACCCCTATGGCGCAACCTACGCCGATTCTTTGCAAAAAAACGGCACCGTTGCCGACCAGCTTCCCAATGGCAGTAGCTTGTACAACCATTACAAAAAGGCAATTGCCCTCCGCCAAGCCAATGCAGAAATTGCTCGCGGCAGCGTAGAGGCAATCAAGCTCGGCGGTTACACAAGTTTGGCTGTCCTCAAGTACACCTACAACGGCTCGTCCGTCTACGTTTTGCACAACCTTTCCTCAATGGAGTGTTCCGTCGACGTATCCACCTTTGGCACTTCCTCCCTTCGCGGATGGCTCACTTCCCCGTCAACTCTTGACGGTAGCACCTTGCAAATGGGCAAGTTCTCCAGCGTGGTGCTCAAGTAAAAGAGCGGTTTGGCAGGAGTGGTGCAAAGGGCACATTAGCCTTGTCGCACTTGCGGCAAAGGCACAAAGTCCCCTTCGGCAGGGGATGGCAGCCCGCACGGCAGCCAAGGGGCAACCCGTTGCCGACTAATCTCGTTATTCTGCGGTAAAAACCGCTAAAAAAAAGGAGTAAAAACTATGAAAAAAAGAATTGCAACAATCATGCTCGTAGCATTGCTCGCAGTTTCCGCATTGCTTGTTTTGGCAGCTTGCGGTCCTACGGACGAAGAACCCAGAGCTAACGCTTCCGAAAGCTACGTTATCACCGGTCAATTCAACGGCTGGAAAGTTAACGTGACGGAAGATAACAAACTTGATTCCAAGTACGAAATGGAAGCTGTTAAAATCCAAGACGAACGCATCAAGTCCATTCAAGAATCTCTTCTCGAAGCTAAGTACATCTACGTTGTTGAGCACACCGCAACCAACAACAAGAAAGAAGACGGTACTTGGGAAGCCGGTTGGTCCGTTAAGTACGCTCTTACCGAAGGTGCCGAAATCACCGAAGTAGACGGCAACATGGCTATCAAAGTTATCGCTACTCACTTCGAAACCGTTGGCGACAAGAGCGCTTGGTCTGCTGCATGGCTTCCCGATGCAGGCAACACCACCTTCAAGAGCCTCACTCCCGACACTCTTTACATGCCTCCTCACACCGAAGCTCCCATGTGGAAAGACAGCGGTGCATGGAACGATAACCCCATCCTTCTCAAGGCTGGCACCTACACCATCGTATTTGCCGAATTCAACGACGGTACTTACGGACTTGGCGCAATCGCCAAATAGTTTAGCGTAAGCAAACTTAATTACCACAAACTCGGTTTCTCTCACGGGAAACCGAGTTTTTGCGGTAAATTTCATCACAAAAATATTTCAGCGGTTACTCACGGCAGAATATCCATTACCTTGCTTGCAAGGTTTTATTTTCAAGGTTCAATTTTTCCCCCTTTCAGGGACTTGCAACGCACCCCGCCTTTGCAGTAGCGCAAGTCGGCATCGTAGTAGTGCATTAGTAGTACGACGGCTCTTGCCTTGCCTTTGCAGCGTTCGTTCATGCGGCGTTTTGCGGCAGGTCGGTTTTTGCGTTGCGTTTTCACTCGTCAATCAGTCGCGTAGAAAGCTATGCGGCACAAAATAACACCACAAAGAGGTCATCATGAAAAAATTAACGGCAATATTATTGCTCACACTTCTTTCGGTAGGATGTCTTTTTGCAGCCTGCTCGTCGGACGACGAAGTCAAGCTTGCAGAGGGCTTTGCATGTACGCCCTATCACGGCAGTACGTCCACAGGCGGCACAAGCACCCTTTCCACCTCCGTTCCGGCACAAGCGTCGGAGCCCACTTTGCAGTTGCATTATCACCGCAAGAATGCGGCCGATTACGACAAATGGGGCTTTTGGATTTGGGTTAACGGCCAAGATGGCGTTTTGTACAATCTCAACTACCAAGACCAATTCGGCGGAGTAGCACTCTATCCCCTTTCCGCCTTTGGCACCGATGCATTAGGCAACGGCATAGGCATCATTCCGCGTTTGCAGTCGGAGTGGACCAAGGACGGCGATGCCGACCGCATGTTTTCCTTTAGCGACGTCACACTCGGCGCCGACAACTACTATCACGTTTATATCGTTCAGGGAGATTTAACTTTGTACACGGCATTAGACGATACTCTCCAAGCCAAGGTTAACGACCTGCCTTACACGGGCGAAGCGCACTTCTACGGCACCAACAAAATCATTGTTAACACCTCGGCACCCATCACCCACCTCAAGATACTCGTCGGCAGTACGGTTCTTGCCGAAACGGACCTTCCGGAAACGGTCAGCGTAAGCTACGTTTTGCCGTCCGATCACAAGCTGGATTTAGTCAACGGTTACTATTTTGAAGTTACCTACGCCGATTCCGTAGTCAAAAAGTCCGCCGTCACCGTCACTTCCCTTTACGGAACGAGCGCTTTTAACGATTTGTACTACTACGACGGCGAACTGGGCGCAATCTACACGGCACAGTCCACAACCTTCCGCGTTTGGTCCCC
>CAYYTD010000106.1:0-2337 GCA_964474475.1 uncultured Oscillospiraceae bacterium
AAACACCACCGCCGATGATTAGAAAAATGACGTTGACGTCGGTGAATATTGCCAACATGGCGGCGGAAATCAACATGACGACACTGAACCAATCGTACTTGATTTGCTTGCTCATTTTGACGAATGCATTGACGATGAGCACGCTGACACACGCCTGCACGCCTGTGAACGCCGCTTTGTACCAAGGGTTATCGGATACTTGCTTTAACACAAGGGACAAAAGCGAAATGATTAGAAATGATGGTAGCACTACACCTAAAGTTGCAATGATTGCCCCCAAAACGCCACGCAACTTGTACCCTACCGAAGTTGCCGTATTGACGGCGATGACACCGGGAGTGGACTCGGCAATGACGATCATGTCCATCATGTCTTGGTCGGTTATCCACTTTTTGCGGACGATGAGCTCTTCTTGCAAGACGGAGATCATGGCGTAACCGCCGCCGAACGTGAAAGCCCCAACCTTGAAAAAGGTGGAAAAAATATTCCACAGCGTAACTTTTGTTTGATTATTATTGGACATATAAATACCTTTACCATATTTGCGCTTATACTTGGCGCATTATTTCTTTAGTTATATTTGCAACCATCCCTAAACCGAAAGGAAGGAAAGGATGTTTTTTCATCTGCCTTGCGTTGCAGTTTCGTTACAAACCGAGCCTTACGTACAGTTTGCTACAAAATACGTGAGAGTACTATCAATTGCACAAATGACTAACCAACTCAGTGAGCTGCAAGATGCAAACAAGATTACAGAGTGAAAAGCTCTGACGAAAACAGGGCGGAATCGACCTGAGAATCGTCGAAAGAGGGAAGATAGTCGACTGTTGCCGAAGAGGCGTCTTGGCAATAGCCGTTAGTCAAGCCGACGTTGAAAAAATACTGCTTGGCGTTGTCGTACTCGTGACGGAACAGCTTGCGGTTAAGCTCGTGATAACGATCGTCAGTGCGTGCGACGAAATACTGTGCCATTAAGCTGACGATGAGCGTTTTGTCAAAATCGGCAAGCCAATCGAGAACCTGCTTGGTGTCTTCGACATGCCCCGGCAAAACGAGATGGCGAACAACCACGCCCCGTTGCAAATAGCCGTCGGCATCGAAAACGTCCGCAGGCTGCTGACGACGCATTTCGCGAATAGCATCGGTGGCAACTTGAAAATAATCGGGAGCGTTGGCGAAATTTTTGCTCAAAGTGGAACTGCAAAACTTGAGGTCGGGCAAATATACGTCCACCAAACCTTGCAACAGTGCTATTGCAGATGCTTTTTCGTAACCGCTACTGTTGTAAACAACAGGAACGTGCAGTTTGGGTTTTGCAATAGAAAGCGCCTCTGCCACTTGAGGCAAAAAATGTGCTGCAGTGACCAAATTGACATTTGCCACGCCAAGGCTTTGCAAATACAACATTAACTTGGCAAGCTGAACGGGAGTGACCTGCCTGCCGTGTGGATTAACGGTGATAACGTAGTTTTGGCAAAAACGGCAACGCAAATTGCAACCTGCAAAAAAAATTGCACCGCTGCCTTTGCTGCCCGAAATGCACGGTTCCTCCCAATAATGCGGAGCAACGCGAGATACCGTTAATGATGAAGTTTTGCAAAACCCCGCGTCGTTAATTCGGCTAACGTTACAGTTGCGGGGACAAAGATTACACGTCATTGCGCAATTATACTACTGCATTGCAAATATTGCAAGTTAAAAAGCCAAAAGATTTTGCAAAAGAAATGCTGACACTGCAAAAAGCAACGCGGCAAAAAATTTACTGCGGAAGAACCAACGCATTGTAAACTTGAGCAATGCGAGAGACGATTTCGGGATGAGTGTAAGTTTTGTGATAGGCAATGGTCGTTTCACGAATCATGCTTAAATTTTCGATAGGCAAAGCGACAAGCGAATGTTTGTTGACGTCCTTAATGCACACCTTTTTGGACAAAATGGACACGCCGAAATTCTTTTTGACTAAGCTGCGAATGGTTGCAATGCTGTCCACTTCGATAGTTACGTTGAAGGACACGATGGACTCGCCGATAGACAGCAACGAACTTTCAAATTTTTCACGAGTTGACGAGGAAGGCAAACGCAAAATGAGCTGTTGACTTTTGAGCTGGGCAAGCGTGATTGCCGCGCCCGACGACAACGGATTTTGCGGGGACATTACGCAAAGAAGCGGATCGGCATCCAAAACGACAAAGTTGAAGTCGGGATTGGTGGGCTTACCTTCGATAATTGCCATGTCGATTTCGAAATTTTCTAACATATCATAAAGATTTTTTATGTTGTCAGTAATGAACGTAATGTTCAAATTATCCTCTTTGCCCGTCAATTTGGACAAAACTT
>CAYYTD010000106.1:2347-4473 GCA_964474475.1 uncultured Oscillospiraceae bacterium
CTATGCGAATTTTGCGCACGTTGCTTTGCGCATTCTTAATTTTGCTTAGCATTTTGCTTTCCATTGCGCGAAGCCTTTTGGCATACAAAACGGCTATCTCTCCCTCCGCAGAAAGCACCATTTCCCCCTTTTTACGCAAAAACAAAGAGGTTTGTAGCTCGTCTTCTAATCGCTTGATGTGTTGACTGACGGCAGGTTGCGTAAGACCGAGATTATCTGCCGCTTTTGTGAAACTTTTGGCATCGCAAACGGCAATGAGCGTTTCGAGGCGGTCGTCGATAAAAGACATTTCGTTTTCTCCTTTTTAGCACGATAATAATGTGTTGTTATCAACTTATAAAATATGATAATTTGACTTTATGACATTTGCAGTATATCATACGGTAACGAAAAAGGCAAGCGTTTGGTGTTAATTGCATCGGCGAAGAATTGCACTACCGCCGAGAACTACCAAAACCGTGCCTTAGACCTATTTGCAATTGAGGAGAAAATAATGTTGCTTGAAAGCTTTTCGATGACGGCACAAATAATAATTTCCGTTGCGGTAATGTTGCTGAGCGGATTTTTACTTACACGACTTACCAAACCGCTGAAACTGCCCAACGTGACGGCGTACATTGTGGCAGGTATACTGATTGGACCGTACTGTTTTAAAATAATACCTCAAACCGTGATTGACGGAATGAGCTTTTTGGCGGATATTGCATTGGCGTTCATCGCCTTTGGCACGGGGGAATTCTTTAAGCTATCCACCTTGAAGAAAAACGGAATGAAAAACGTGGTGATAACGCTATTCGAGTCGTTAGTTGCCTCTGCATTAGTATTCGTTGCAACCTACTTTGTAATGAACCTTGGATTAGCTTTTTCAATAGTACTAGCCTCTCTTGCTGCCGCTACGGCACCGGCATCGACGCTGATGACGATTAGGCAAACGGGGGCAAAGGGGGACTTTATAGATACACTATTGCAGGTGGTTGCGCTTGACGACGTTGTTGGACTGATTGCCTTTTCCGTTGCGGTGGCGGTTGCTTGTGCAAGTATTTCGGGAGAGGTGACGACTGGCTCGGTTGTGTTGCCACTAATATACAACGTTGCGGCATTTTTGCTTGGAGGAGCGCTCGGTTTTGTGCTGAAATTGCTATTAAACCACCGCAGTAAGGACAACCGACTGATTATTACGCTTGCGGTGATATTCGGCTTTTGCGGAGTTTGCACCTTTGCGGAGGTTTCGCCCCTTCTTGGATGCATGGCAATGGGCACGGTGTACCGCAACATTTCGGATGACGACAAGCTATTTAAGCAACTGAACTACTTCTCTCCGCCCATATTACTGCTATTTTTTGTAAGGTCCGGCGCAAATTTTAAATTGGATGCACTACTAAGCGTGGGTGACTCCGTTGCGGGCGTTCCGTTGCTGGTAATTGGTATAGTTTACTTTTTTGTGAGAATACTTGGCAAGTACGGCGGAGCGTATTTGGGAAGCTTGGCTACCCAAAAGGACAAAAACGTTAGAAATTGGCTTGGCTTTGCGCTTATTCCTCAAGCGGGAGTTGCAATTGGCTTGGCAACGCTGGCGGCAAGAACCATTGGCGGAGCGGAGGGCACTTGCATAGAAACCATTATTTTGGCTTCGAGCGTGCTATATGAGCTGATTGGCCCTGCATGTGCGAAATTTGCCTTGTTTATGTCTAAATCGTACACCACAAGTACCGATACGGCAGTCATGATTACTACGGAACAAACGACTGCGACAAGCGCCGAAGGAGAAATGCCAAATACTGACGACACTTCTACGGCAAAACCGCCCGAAACGCACGCATCGGAAAACGAAGCAGCGTTTGACCAGGCGGCAGAAGAATACTTTGAACATACTCGGCAAAGACGATAAACTACTGCCGCAAGGTAAAACACATAACCTTTTGATATCTATTTGACGGGAGGCAGGGAGGGAGAATGGGTTGAAAGGTTTGACAAAACCAAAACAGGGATATATAATACATCAAGTAAGAGACAGCCAGACGGTTGCGTGGGGTAACTCACGAGGAAAGTCCGAGCACCACAGAGCAAGAGTGCAGGCTAACGGCCTGTGAAGGCGACTTTAAGGAAAGTGCAACAGAAATATACCG
>CAYYTD010000107.1:0-3801 GCA_964474475.1 uncultured Oscillospiraceae bacterium
GCAAATCGAGTTGGTTGATAAACTGGCAAAAGAGAAAGAAACGGACGTAATGTCTGTGTAATTGCATGGATACAAATGAACTTATCGGACTTGAAGTTTGCGCCGCTCGCAAGGTGTTATCTGATGCGGGTATAACAAACTTCAAGTTTGTTTATTATACGGATAGAAAACAAAACGAATTTGACAGGGAACTGGTTACGGCTGTGCGAATTGAAAACGGCGAGTACGTTTTGATTGTGTGTCGTTATAAATTTGAGGTGTGATGAATCAATTAAATCACGTTGCAATAATAATGGATGGAAACGGGCGTTGGGCAGAAAAACGCTCGTTGCCACGTACCGAAGGGCACAAAAAAGGATTGAAAGTTGCCGAACGTATTATTAACCACAGTATATCGTTGGGTATTAAATACCTTTCTCTATTTGTGTTTTCCACCGAAAATTGGAAAAGGTCGGACAAAGAAGTGAAGACTTTGTTTTCTTTGGCGGAGAAGTACGTTTCGAACTTTCAAGATTTTTGCAAAAAGGATATTCGCGTAGTTGTTTCTGGGGAGCGCAGTGGTTTACCCGGTTCATTGCTCAACAAAATTGACGATATTACCCGTCAAACGGCCGGCAATAGTGCGATTTGCGTTAATTTGTGTGTGAATTACGGTGGGCAATCGGAAATTGTTAGAGCAGCCAATAGCGTTGTGAGGAGCGGCAAATCAATAACAGTTGAGAACATCAGAGAAAACTTGTACAACGCCTTTTTGCCTCCGCCGGATTTGTTGATTCGTACTGGTGGACAAAAAAGACTATCGAACTTTATGTTGTACCAGTGTGCCTATTCTGAGTTGTATTTTACCGATACTCTTTGGCCTGATTTTAGCAACAAAGAATACGACGGAATCGTATCGGATTTTGCGCAACGCATTAGAAATTTTGGAGGAATTACCGATGCTTGAAAAAAAATCGCTTGTCAACCGCACTTTAGTCGGCATGGCTATTTGTGTGCTGATGATCGGCATGGTAATGATAGATATATATTTGCCAAGCTACAAATTTTTGAGCGGTAGGGCAATTAACTCTATTTTAATTTACGTATTGATATTGCTTTCGGTTATTGAAATGCGTAGGGCGTTTGGCAGAGAGCGCATACCCGACTGTTTTAGTTGGATATTGTGGATGTACGGCTTTGGACTAGGACCTGCGTACAGTTTGTTTGGCTACATGGGTATTATACTCTTTACTCTGTTGGTTTTCATTGCAGCGGTGGTTACTTCGTTGTACGCAAACAGGGCGGATAGCTTGGTTTATGTTGCGTGCATGCTGGTTTACCCAGGTTTGTTCATGGCATCTTTGCTGTACATAAATCGTGCTGCAAGCACTCAACCTATTTTAGACTCTATGCAGCCATATGTTGAACAAGATATTTGGCAATATTTCGGTTCTCGTACTACCTACTTGTTACCCGTAAATGCGCTTGGTTTAGCTTTGGTATTTGCGGTATCATCTTTTACCGACATGTTTGCCTATTTTGTAGGCAGTATGCTGGGCAAGCACAAATTGTGCCCGCAAATAAGTCCAAATAAGACCATCGAAGGCGCAGTTGGCGGCATTATAGGTGGTTGTATAGCGTCATTTTTGGTTTTCGTTCTATTCGATTGGGCGCATATTTTCGGAGTTCAGTACGGACTTTGTTTTCAAGGCTTGGCAATTTCCAATGTTGGTGTTGCAATCATCTATTCGGTAATCGGTTTATTCGGATCGATTATGACACAAATCGGCGACTTGTTGGCAAGCCACATAAAGAGATATTGCGGAATTAAAGATTACAGTCGTTTGTTGGGCGAACACGGCGGCATTATGGACAGATTTGATGGCATTATGTTGAATGCGCTATTTGTTGCTTTCGTGTTTATGTTTGTAATTTAGCATGAAGAAAGTTGCGGTTTTGGGAAGTACCGGTTCAATAGGTACTCAAACATTAAACGTAATACGCAGTTGTTCGCACGAATTGTGCGCTTGTGCCTTGGTGGCATACTCAAATCGTCACAAGTTGAACGAGCAAGCGTTGGAATTTAAGCCTGCCTTTACTGCGTTGATTTCGGAAAGCGGAGAAAACTGTTTGTTGGATGCGGTGAAAGATTGCGATATTGCCGTAATTGCGACTAAAGGTATTGCCGCGCTTGATGCTGTTTTGTATTGCATTAACAACGGCATAGACGTGGCAATAGCAAACAAGGAAGTTTTAGTTTGCGCCGGCGAATTGGTTAATGCTGCGTTAAAAAACAGCAAGGCTCGCTTGATTCCCGTTGACAGTGAACACTCGGCTATCTATCAATGCTTAATCGGTCGCGATAAAAATTCCGTGTCGCAATTGTTACTGACGGCAAGTGGCGGTCCTTTTTTTGAAAAGTCGCTTGACGAATTGAAAAACGTCTCTGCTGCCGACGCTTTGAAACATCCAACTTGGTCGATGGGCACTAAAATAACCATTGATAGTGCTACGATGATGAATAAATCGCTTGAAGTGATTGAGGCATCGGCGCTGTTCGGTGTGCCGTCGGATAGCATTCAAATAGTGGTACATCGCCAAAGCAAGGTGCACTCGATGGTTAGATTTTGTGACGGATGCATAATGGCGCAAATTGCCGAACCGGACATGACCTTGCCGATTGAAATAGCCCTGCTTGGTGTTGGAAAGGACAAATTGATTAGCGACGTTGGTTTTGACTCTTTGCAGACTTTTACTTTTGAACCTTGCGATTTTGACAAGTTTCCGTGCGCTCGCTTGGGGTACGATGTGTGGAACTACCCTGCGTTGTGCCGTACGGTGATGAATGCTGCCAACGACGTGTGTGTGGATGCTTTTATTGCGAATAAAATACGTTTCGTCGATTTTTATCCTTTGATATCTACGACGATAGAGGGACTTTTAACTGCGGTTGGCGAATTGCCGTTGACTGTTGATAGTATTAAAATAGTTGATAAGATTGCGCGTGATTACGCTGCGAATCTTATAAATGGTGAGGAATGTTGTTTGTAATATCCGGTATAGGTGCCGTATTGTTGAAGGTGTGGTACGTTATACTTGCATTTTTAATATTGATGTTAATGGTTACAGTGCACGAGCTGGGCCATTATTTGTCGGGCAAATTATTGAAGTTCAAAATTAACGAGTTTGCCATTGGAATGGGGCCTAAAATTTATTCTAAAACCAAGAAAAACGGTGAAGTATTTTCCGTTAGGGCCTTTCCTCTTGGGGGATTTTGCGCCTTTGAAGGGGAAAATGACGACGGAGTTGCTACGGCTGATGCCTTCAACAAGCAAAAACCTTGGAAGCGCTTGATCGTTCTGTTTGGCGGCGCGTTTTTCAATTTTCTATTTGCCATTCTCATTTGTTTCATATTGTTTGTTAGCTACGGCGAAACGGTAACGATGGTGGGCACGAGATTTGGATATGCCGACCAGGCTGTGCAGGAATTGAACGCCGACGATATTATTTATGAAATCAACGGCAAAAGAGTATATTTAATTGACTCGATCTCCTCGTATATGGATGCCGACGATTTGACGGTTACCGTTTACCGGCAAGACGGAACCTTTAAGACAATTAACGTAAAAAAGCAAAAGTTTTATTTGAGCAAAGTTTCTCAATTAAAGCGTTCTTACATTATGTCCGACGGTCGGGAACTTGCGGTTGGGGATCAGATTTACAAAATAGATGACGTTTACTTGTCCGAACAGGGGCATTTTTTCTCTTATTTGCATCAAGTTATTGGTGATGACGAGAATAAAGCGTGTAACGTAGAGGTTC
>CAYYTD010000107.1:3811-4469 GCA_964474475.1 uncultured Oscillospiraceae bacterium
AAAGTTTTACAATGTGACCATGCCTGCAAAAGAATTACTGCGTATTGAAATAGAAGAGCAAAGTTATTCCGGGCTGGGAATTAGTCCTATAACAAAACTATACAAGTATCCGTTTTGGACGCGCATGGGACGAATTGTTCCCTATTGTGGTCAAACGGGAGTCGTGGTGCTAAAAACCTTGGGCGGGATATTTACCGGTTCCACTCCGCTGACAGACTTGGGCGGGCCGATAACGACTATCAGCATAACGTCGCAGGTTGTTTCGTACGGCCTTTCGCCCGTGCTGTTGCTAATCGTGCTCATTTCAGTAAATTTGGCGGTATTCAACTTGCTGCCCGTTCCTGCACTTGACGGTTGTCAAATGGTGTTTGTTATAATTGAGTGGATAACCAAAAAGCCCATCAAACCAAAAGTACAAGCGATGGTTAACGGAATTGGACTCGTGCTTTTGAGAGGACTGGTTGTTTTACTTGACATTACAAAGTTGTTTTAATATATGAAAAAATTAGTAAAATTGCGCGATCGTGTAATAGGTGACGGCAAAATCACGGTACAATCGATGACGAATTTGCCCGTTACCGATATTGAAGGCACGACTAGACAAATCCAATCCCTAATAGATGCCGAATGTGATTTCGTGAGGATAGCAATTCCCAAC
>CAYYTD010000108.1:0-4421 GCA_964474475.1 uncultured Oscillospiraceae bacterium
CGTTTTTTGGGGTAATTTCATCCAACGCCAACCCACGAACCACCGTTACCGATACCTGACTGCCTGCATTTCCGCCCGTGTCCATCAGCATGGGTATGCAGGCAAATAGCAGCGGACTAAGGTTGTTAAGCGTGTCTTGAAATTTGTTTATTATCAGCCCGGTAAAGGTTGCCGAAACCATCAATATCAATAGCCAAGGTATGCGGTTTTTCCAAATTTGCCACACACTTTGCTCCAAGTAAGGCTCGTCGGAGGGCGTTACCGCTGCCATGATAGACATATCTTCCGTTGCCTCTTGTTCCATTACGTCCAACACGTCGTCTACGGTAATAATACCCACAATGCGGTTTTC
Organism: uncultured Oscillospiraceae bacterium; assembly: GCA_964474475.1. Taxonomy (GTDB): domain Bacteria; phylum Bacillota; class Clostridia; order Christensenellales; family CAG-314; genus Fimimonas. The sequence goes on from CAYYTD010000108.1 coordinate 353, forward strand.
GCCGTCTACAACGGGTATTGCCGACAGGTCGTATTTAGAAATCTGTTGCGACACGTACTCTTCGTCGTCGATGGTTTCCACGCTAATCACGTCCCGCTCCATAATGGTGCAAATGGGCGTTTCGTAGGCGTTTAATAGCAGGTCTTTCACCGTTACGCAGCCAATAAGCTTGCGTTTTTCGTCGGTAACGTAGCAGGTGTAAATGGTTTCCTTGTCCGGCGCCACCTTTCTTATGCGGTCAAAGCACTGTTCCACTGTCCAGTTTTCCTTCAAACTAACGTATTCCACTGTCATTATGGTGCCTGCGCTGTCTTTGGGATACTTCAATATTTCGTTAATTTGCGCACGCGTTTCCGGGTCGGATTGATTTATGATACGCTTAACCACAAGGGCAGGCATTTCTTCAATAACGTCCACCGTGTCATCCAAAAACATCTCTTCAAAAACGGCTTTCAGTTCGGCATCGGAAAAGGTGTTTATCAGCAGCTCCCTGCTGTCACCGCTCATTTCCACAAAGGTTTCGGCGGCGTTCTCCTTCGATAGCAACCTAAAAACGGGCGGCATTTCCCTGCTCGGAAGGTTTTCCAACAGCAACGCCACGTCTTGCGGCCGCTCGTCGTTGATTATTTTTTTAATCTCTCGGTAGTTTTTGCCTGCAAGTAGGTCGGTTACTTTGTCCGTCAACTCAACCAATTCTTCATTTTCCACGTTTTTCCCCTCCTTTTTCCGTTTTTCGGTAGGCGCCATTTGCCAAAAGCGTAACAAAAAACGTCCGCTTGTAACAGTACACAACGGGCGTCAACCAATTCGATTTTTTCAACCGACTACCATTACAAGCTTTAGCATCACAGGGCTGTGTAATTGCATTAGATTATGCCTTGTTTTCGACATGATCTGCTGACCAATCGCGCCGTGTCTCCACAGTTTCGACGGTAGCAATCCGTATCCCTATGGTAGCCTCACCTACCGGATATATTCAACTACTAATATTGTAGTCCCAAATTGCGGCAGTGTCAACGATTTTAGTAAAAAACTTGCCTTTAAGGCAAAAATATTCCTTTGGCTCAACAATTTTCCCTTAATAGGGCAATTGTTTTCCCTTTCAGGTAGATGCAGTAGATGCATTTTTCAACTCGAAGTTTTTCCCTTGCACGCGTGGGTATTTTTCAATGCGATTTTCCCCTTTGCCCTTGCGCAAGTTTTTTTTGCATAGTTTTGTAGCGCAAATAATTTTACCGCCCGTCCGCCCCTGCCATTTTGCGGTGTGAACATTTTTTTGCCTGCACGCCACTGCCTTGCAAGCAATTATTTTCTTCTGCATTTCTTCGTTGACACTTTGGCAATAGTGTAGTACAATTAAAACAGAGGTAAACATGAAGCATTATTATCAAGAAAGATTTCATTGGATATTCCACTACACGCAAAAAACTTTCGGCTATTGCCTTCTCAAAACGTTGTGCATTTTGGTGGGCTTGCCCATCTACTTGGTGTGTTTCGCCATGGAAATGGCACTGGTTTTCATCAATATGATTTTCGGCTGGATCCCCGTTTTGGGCGTTTTGGTCACCGTATTGTGCAAAATTTTAATGATAGCCGTCAGCTTCCCCTATTACATTTGCGTGCTTACCGACCTTGCCGCCTACCGTGAGGCAATGAAGGAAGAGCCCGATTACGACGTTGACGATGCCCCGCAAGAGGTGGAGTGGACCACGCAAGATGCCGAACCTAACGACTTTGCCGATTCAGCCGACTGCGCGGCCGAAAATTCCAACGGAACTTTCAACGACGACTTCGCCGAGTAATTCCAACAATGTTGCCGCCGACTGCTCCGACGGCTTCGACTGCTCCAATGGCTCCGATGGCGTTGCCAATGGTGTAGTAGCCGACTGTTTTCGCTGTTTGATGGCACTTACGCCAAGTAATTTTATATTGCAGTAATTTTAGCCGCCCTTTTTGTGGCGGCTTTTTTCTGCCCTTTGTACGCCGCCCATTTTCATTCGCCCGTCCTTTTAGCCCTTTGTCGGCGTTTTGCATTAGCAAATTATCGTCGATTATTAAAGTAATTAACTCATCGATTCGTTTGCAAAATAAATTCATAAAAAAAGATAGTTAATAAAGATAGTTAATAAAGATAGTTAATAAAGGTAATTCCATATTGTAAGCCGTTAATGCGCCCTTTTTGTGGCGGCTTTTTAATGCAAATTTACCGCATTTTCTTGCGTTGTCGTGGCATTTCGGCATTAAGCCGTGCAAATGGGCATTAAAATCAAAAACTCTCCGCAAGGCTTTTCCTTTCGACAAAACATGCTTACAAATAGCACGAAAAGTCAAAAAGGCTGTTAGGGCTAATGTTAGACTTTTCAAGGCCGCAACACGGCCACAAAAACAATTAAAGTATAGGAGGAAACAACAAATCATGATCACCGTGGGTCTGATAGGCCAAGGAGAAGTGGGTGACAGGCTAAAGGAGAACAAGGAGTTCCGCGTATTATTCGACGTAGACGGCATTCAAGCACGCGATGCACTGGAGCGTTACGAACCGGACGTAGTCATCACCGAACTCATCATGTCGGGCGAGGACGGCTTTGAGCTAATGCGGCGCTATTCGGAGGTAGATTTCATCGTCGTTACCGATCTCAAAAGCGAAGTTTTCGTCGTCAAAGCGTTAGAGGCAGGGGCAAAGTACTATTTGGTCAACCCTGTGGACGTCGAAACGCTCAGCCAGCGCATTGCCGAGGTGGCAAGCGGCGCCAAAACTGGCGGCAAAGTGGTGCGCAAACGTAGCGTATCGCAAATGACGCTTGACGAGCGCATCAGCAACATTTTCGTCAGCGTGGGCATTCCGGCGCACATCAAGGGCTATCAGTTTTTGCGCGAGGGCATCAAGCTTGCCGTGCAAAATCCTTCTATCATCAATTCCATCACAAAAAGTTTGTATCCGTCCATCGCAAGGGCGTTCAACACAACGTCCAGCAAGGTGGAGCGCGCCATTCGTCACGCCATCGAAGTAGCGTGGAATCGTGGCAAAATCGAAAACATCAACGGTATTTTCGGCGTAAAGGTGTACAGCGCAACGGAAAAACCCACCAACGGCGAGTTTATCGCCCTGCTTGCCGACAAAATGCTGCTCGAGTGCGCCTACTAATTGCGCCTTTGCTTTCACCTTTTTAAGGGGATTTTGAAAGGTTGTGTTTGCTAATTTTTTGAAGGGCACAAGCTTGCCAAACTTGCTTTTTTAAGGCGCAAGGCAATCTCATTTCGCTTGTTTTCAAGGCACAAGGTTCTTATCTTTAAGGCGCAAGGCAATCTTATTTCACTTGTTTTCAATGCGCAATGTAATTTCATTTTGTCCTTCGCAAGCGCAAGCCTGTCAATTTAATTATGTTTTTCGGCAGCAATAGCGCCAGCGTAAAGGTGGCGGTGTAAAACTTTGGTTTAGCCGCTTTTGCCAAATTTCCCTTCAAAATAGCCCAAATTATATCAGTTTTTCCGCAAAACCTAATCTACTATGCCAGTAATAGTAGTTTAGGTTTTGTTTTTTTACCCCTTTTCACGCCTTTTTCGCCCACTTACACTTGTATTTTGTTACGCTTGTTTGCTATTCGCATTGCTTTGTTTGTTGTTTGCTTCGCCTTGTTTGCAATTTGTTCCGTCTAATTTTTAATTCGCTCCGCTCGTTTTTCTGCTCCATTCTATTTACTATTTTCCCTGCTTGGTCGGCTTTCCCCTGCTCCGTTTGTTTTTTTGCTCCGCTTTGCCTGCCTGTTTTCCTTTGCGTTTGCTTTTCTCCTTTGCGTTAATTTTTTTTGCAGGTCTTGCGCGTTAATTATTTTGTCGGTCAATTATGCTTGCAACTTCGTCCGTTTATTAAATGCACCTTTTGTTAAAAATATGCACAAAACAGTAAAAGTGAAAAAATATCAAAATTTTTAACTCAAGATGTTGCGCGGTAATGGATTATGTGATACAATAGTGCGGTAGGAGAGTGTATCATGCAGTATTTGAAAAAGGAAATTCGAGAAAAAATTTTAGCGGCGGCTATCGAGGAATTCAAGGAGCACGGTTATTC
>CAYYTD010000109.1:0-4343 GCA_964474475.1 uncultured Oscillospiraceae bacterium
CCTTGTAAGAGGACAAAAATTGCCTGTATTCTCGGCAAGTGGTTTGCCTCATGCTCAACTTGCTGCACAAATAGCTCGTCAAGCACGAGTACTCGGCAAAGATGAAAAATTTGCCGTAGTTTTCGGCGCAATGGGTATTACGTACGAAGAAGCAGATTTCTTTATTAAAGACTTCAACAAAACGGGCGCTATTGAAAGAACGGTTATGTTTATTAACCTCGCAAACGACCCGGCAATCGAGCGTATTTCTACTCCTCGTATGGCACTTACCGCAGCTGAGTATCTTGCTTTTGAAAAGGGAATGCAAGTGTTGGTAATATTAACAGATATTACGAACTATGCCGAAGCCTTGCGTGAGACTTCTGCGGCAAGAAAGGAAGTCCCCGGCAGACGTGGATATCCCGGATATATGTATACTGACCTTGCATCTTTGTACGAAAGGGCAGGACGTATTCACGGTTCTAACGGTAGCATTACGCAAATTCCCATTTTGTCAATGCCTGAAGATGACAAAACGCATCCCATTCCAGACTTGACTGGATATATTACTGAAGGGCAAATCATTTTGTCTCGTGATTTGTACAAGCGTGGTTATAATCCTCCAATCGACGTTTTGCCTAGTCTGTCTCGTTTGAAGGATAAGGGGATAGGTAAAAACAAGACTCGTGAAGATCATGCAAGTACGATGAATCAGTTGTTCTCTGCATATGCTCAAGGTAAGGAAGCGAAGGAATTGTCTGCAATTCTGGGTGATGCTGCTTTATCTGATGTTGATAGACTTTACGCAAAGTTTGCAGTTGAATTTGAAAAGCAATACATTGCTCAAGGCTTTAACACAAATAGACCGATAGAAGATACTTTGAATTTAGGATGGAAATTACTCGGTATTTTGCCGCGCAGTGAATTGAAACGTATCTCGGACGAAATGTTGGATCAATATTATAAACCTTACGAGGAATAACGTAAATGGCAGTAATGAACGTGAACCCCACGCGAATGGAAATGAAACGTTTGCAAGCTCGCTTGAAAACGGCTACGCGTGGACACAAATTACTAAAAGATAAAACCGATGAAATGATTCGTCGGTTTATAAGCGTTGCCGAAGAAAATAAACGTCTGCGCGCAGAAACGGAAAAAGAGCTTGCAGAAGCTTTGGAGAGCTTTACCATTGCTCGAATGGGGGGTGACAGTCGCATAGTCGAGGAAGCAATATTGATGCCTTCACGTTCGGTTAGTTTAACTTGTACAAAACGTAAAGTGATGGGCATAGACGTTCCGTCAATCAGCATAGACGATTCTGCTGGCGAATTATATCCATACAGTTTTCTATCCGTTACCGAGCAGTTGGATAGCGCTGTTCGCGGTTTAAACGAAGTTCTATACAAGCTTATTAAGCTCGCAGAGGCGGAAAAGACCTGCAATATGCTTGCCGACGAAATAGAAAAAAATAAGCGCCGCGTTAATGCTTTGGAAAATATCATGATTCCGCAGCTTACCGAAACGATCAAGTACATTAAGATGAAGTTGGACGAAAGCGAACGTTCGGCAACAGTAAGATTGATGAAAGTCAAGAGTATGCTGAGTGCGGAACAATAGCGGCAACTTTAATGTATATTTGTTTTGATTTGGTTAATTTAACGTTTAATGCCGATGTTGAATATATTTCTTCATCGGCATTGTTATTGAATTTTTATTGGCGGTAGTGTTTTGCAAATATTGTTATTTGTCAATGTCGCAGCGATTTACTGATATACACAAATCTGTTTTGTGCTTGTCACAGCGTAGCGAGAACTTATTCCCGTTACGACAAAGCGTATATTCTACGTAATCGTTGCAGCATGGCTTCAACCTTTTTTGCGGTCGTTTTTGTTCACGGCATATACAGTTGATATACGTTTGTTCATTCAAAAATCGTCCAGAATAACAGTTTTTCATATTTTACTATATGTCAAGTCGTATTATTGTGTTCAAACGCTTGAAAATTTAACAAAAGTGTACTATAATAATTAATATCAAAGGAGGATTGATTACAATGGTTTTTGAAAAAGTTAAAAAAATGCTTGCAGAGCAACTTAACGTTGCTGATCCTGATACGATCACCATGCAATCCAATATCGTTACAGATCTTCACGCAGATAGTCTTGACGTAGTTGAAATGCTTATGTCTCTTGAAGATAATTTTGGCGTTTCAGTACCTGACGAAATTGCAAATGATCTTGTCACGGTAGAAGCAATTGTAAAATATATTGAAGAAAACAAGTAGTATTGAATTTTTCGCAAAGCCCGAGCATTGCTCGGGCTTTGGTTTATTGACAGTATTTGTAGGCATATTGAGAAAATATAATCGTAAGAGTTGATGATGTGGTGGTTTCATGAATGGATTTGGATATGAGCAGTTGATCGAATTATTAAGAGCAAATTCAGACGCTCAATTTGATGCGTTTAATTCAAGCATAGTTGGCGGAAATGTTCCCACAATCGGTTGCCGAATTCCATTTTTGCGTTCAGTTGCCCAAAGTGGCAAAATATCTTTGGATGAAGTGATGTCATTTCCTGTTAATCAATATCATGAAGTTGATTTGATGCGTGGAATAATGGTGTCAAGTGCTTCATTGCCTTTTCCCGCAAAAACCGATTATATTTTGCGTTTTGCCGATACTATTGCTACATGGGCAGTTTGTGATTCGTCTACTATAAAAGTAAAATCCAAAGAGAAAGATGTTTATTTTGAGTTTTTTCTTAACATGCTCACGTCCGATAGAGTCTTTGTCGTGAGATATGGAGTTGTCAACCTTTTGGCAAATTATTTATGCAAAGATTATGTGGATCGGGTTTTTGAAGGAATATCTTCAATAAATTTGTATGGGGAATATTACGTTGACATGTCAGTTGCTTGGTTAATTGCATCAGCGATGGTCAATTGTAGGGAAAAGACGATTATCTTTCTGCAGACGACTGCCAAAACGGTTTTGAATGTTTTTACTTACAATAAGGCACTTCAAAAAATGCGTGATTCGCGCCGCATATCTAATGAAGATAAATTGTGGACGTATTCACAAACCCGATAATGGCTTGTTGGTGTTATATTCGTGGCATTGCCAAGTATTTTTGAATATGACATATTAAGACGGAAATGTCTTTTGCCATATACTATATTATTGAACATTGAATCGTTTTTATTGAAGAATCATTGTAAAACGGTTGACTTTAACGAGAATAAGCGTTAAAATGCAAATGTAATACATCTATAGATAAAGACAAGTTTTGTGGACGTAGTTTTGCAGAGAGCAACAGGCGCTGGAATTGTTGTAAATGAACCTACAAAATACCACTTTATTTGGATGCGCTTCACATCCTGCGTTATGGATTTGGTCAAGTGGACGACAAATGTCGTCAAGTAAGGTGGAACCGCGAATTTATTCGTCCTTACATAAGCGTTTAGCTTTTGTAAGGACTTTTTTATATTTGGAGGTAAAATAATGATTAACGTTACGTTTCCTGATGGAACCATAAGACAATTTGATAGCGGTGTAACGTGTAGACAAATTACGGAGAGCATTTCGGCTGGTCTTGCTCGTAATGCTGTAGCGGCAGAAGTGAACGGCGAGATTTGCGATTTGAGTAAAGAAATAAACGCTGACATTAGTTTTAAGGTGTTTACTTTGAAAGATGAAGTCGGTATCGAAGTACTTCGTCATTCGACGGCTCACCTTATGGCTCAAGCAATTTCACATCTGTATCCCGAAGCAAAGTTTGCAATCGGTCCCGCAATCAAAAATGGTTTTTACTATGACGTTGATTTTGCCGGTAGTGTAATTGCTCCCGAAGATTTGGAAAAAATCGAGGCTGAAATGTCGGCGATTGTAAAACAAGATTTACCCATTTGTCGCGAAGAAATGAGCCGCAAGGATGCTGTTGAATTCTTCAAAAAGCACGGCGATATGTACAAGGTGGAAATTTTGTCCGAATTAGGTGCGGAATCTGTTTCTTTGTATCGTCAAGGTGATTACGTCGATTTGTGTAGGGGCCCGCACATGCCTTCAACTGGAAAACTGAAGGTGTTCAAGCTTACGAGTATTGCCGGCGCATATTGGAGAGGCGATACGAAAAATAAAATGCTTACTCGTATTTACGGTACGGCATTTGAAAAGAAACAGGAATTAGATGAATATTTGCTTCGCATTGAAGAGGCGAAACGTAGAGATCATCGCAAGCTTGGTCGCGAATTGGATTTGTTTGATATTTTTGACGAGGGGCCAGGGTTCCCGTTCTTCTTTCCTAACGGAATGATTTTGCGTAATACGCTTGAAAACTTTTGGCGAGAAGAACATGACAAGGCTGGC
>CAYYTD010000110.1:0-4338 GCA_964474475.1 uncultured Oscillospiraceae bacterium
CGAGAACGAAGATAATACACCTTAGCTCTACGAACGTTGCCCTTACGCACTACAACGATGCTTTCAATTTTGGGGCTGTGAACGGGGAACGTACGCTCAACACCAACACCGGACGAAAGACGTCTAACGGTAAAGGTTTCACGAAGACCACCGTGCTTGCGAGCAATAACGATACCTTCGTATGCTTGAATTCTTTCCTTGTTACCTTCAATAACCTTAAAGTTAACGCGAACAGTATCTCCAACGTTAAATTCTGCTACTTCTCTCAACGATTCGTTTTCAATTTGCTTAATGATATCCATTGACTTTTCCTCCAAAAAAATAATTTGTTAACTAAGCGTTCATGCACATATGCCAGCGGACCGCCCGAAGTCACTTTGAAATTTTAACACAAATGCTTACTTAAAGCAAGCGTTTAACGCCACTTTATCAAAGTATTTTGGCGTTATTTTTCAACCCCTTCCGATGCATGCAAGTCTTCGCACTATGTTTACGAGTAAGTCCAACATGCTGCTCGGCACACCTATTACGTTGGTCTAAATGCATCGCGATACAGCGCAATACGATCGGAATACACCTCTACCACGTCAAATCGAACTTTGGCTCCGACTAATCGTTTTTCATACATCCATCTAGACGCACATTGCACGATAGTTTTTTGTTTGTAGTAATCTACCGCCTCACGAGGAGCGCCAAAAGAATAGGTAGTTCTCAACTTAACTTCAAAAAAAACGTAGTATTCCCCTTCCTTTGAAACAATATCGATTTCACCGTAATGGCAACGAAAATTACGTTGCAATACTTTGTATTTTTGCTTTTTCAGGTACTCAACCGCTTCGTTTTCTCCGCGAATGCCAAGTTCGTGAGTGTTCATAACTCAACCTCTACAAAATGCCCGATAAAGGTTTTTCTGTGTATTTTACAAGGTCCGTACTGTTTTAATAGATTAATATGTTCCGCCGTTCCGTATCCTTTGTGTTTTTCAAACATATACACGGGATATTCTTGCGCGTATTGCTTCATGAGATGATCTCTCGTAACTTTGGCAACTATGCTTGCCGCTGCAATACTGTAACTTAAAGCATCACCGTGTATAATTGACGTAGTCGGAACTTTCGAATCTATTTTAACAGCGTCAATCAACACGTGATCAACCATCTCAAACCCCTCAATGCATTGTTTAATTCCAAGCTTGGTTGCGTTTAATATGTTAATCTCATCAATCGTCTTTTCATCGATTACTGCAACTTGCACGTCTAACGCGCGTTCCAAAATTAACGGATACAGCTTCTCCCGTTTCTTCTCGGATAGCTTTTTACTGTCGTTAACTTCGGCAATCAGCAAGTCGGGTTCCAATGGCATAACTACGCCTGCAACCACAACGGGACCTGCTAACGGACCTCTCCCCGCCTCATCGATTCCTGCAATGTACCTGCAGCCGGACTGTGAAACAAGCCTTTCGTATTGAAGTAAATCTACCATGCTGTATACCTTCCAAAGCTAAAATCAAACGGACGGCGGCAAATCGAAGGTAATCTGACCTAGTTTGCCTTTTCTAAAATCATCCAAAACGGCTTTAGCAGTCCTTTCAAAGTCAATTACGCCGCCCCTAAGAACGTACCCGCGAGACGTTGCCACAGCTTCAAGCAAATCAAGTCCGTTTGTTTGAGAATCAATTGCCTTGTATCGTGATCGTAGATAATTAGGATACAAATCCATCAATTCTTCCAGCAATGCGCACGCCAACTCTTGAACGTCAACAACGTCGTCCTTTATGCTGCCGACGTAGCATAAATGCTTGGCAACGCTTTCGTTTTCAAACTTGGGCCAAAGCGTTCCGGGCGTATCCAAAAGTTCAAGTCCGTTAGCCAATCGAACCCACTGTTTGCCCTTAGTAACTCCCGGTTTGTCACCCGTTATTACGGCTTTACGCCCCGACAAACAATTAATGATAGTTGATTTGCCGCAATTAGGAACGCCCAGTATCAAGCAGCGTACGGGTTTAAAAACGCCCCTTGCGCGCAACTTATCGTAAATACCGGCAGATATTTTTTGTAACGCCGTCACTATTTTAGACCCTTCTGAAGATGCCGTTGCCGTCAGCTTTACGTGGGCATAACCTTTTTTGCGAAAGTATGCACACCATTCTTCAACTTTTATAGGATCGGCAAGATCGCATTTGTTTAACAAAAACAAACACGGTCTATCTCCGATTATACTTTCAAAGCTTGGGTTAAAACAAGCAAAAGGACTACGAGCATCAAGAACATACCCGACGATGTCAACAAGTTTTACGTTGTCTTCCATCATGCGAATTGCCTTCGTCATGTTTCCCTGAAACCATTGAATATTAATTTTTTCTCCAAAAAATCCGGACGGTTCTTCCGTGTAATTTCCAACGACTTTTCTTTGCGCCACTCATCCACAAGCTGATGATTTCCACTCACCAACACCTCAGGAACACAACGCCCAAGGTACTCTTGCGGCCTCGTGTACTGCGGATACTCCAAAAGGTTTGACGAAAAGGATTCGTCGGCTGTCGATTCTTCGTTTCCCAGCACTTCAGGCACAAATCTCAACACTGCGTCGGCAAGAACCATTGCAGGTATTTCTCCGCCGGACAAGACGTAATCTCCTATGGAAATTTCCACATCGATGTCCATATCGATAACGCGCTGATCCACTCCTTCGTAATGACCGCAAAGCAAAATAAGGTGTTCTTCGCCGGCAAGCTCGCAAACAGTCTGTTGCGTAAGCGTTTTCCCGCGCGGCGACAAATATATTCTTTTGGCCGTATGTTGCGGATCTACGTGCAAAATGCAGTCGTGAATCGGTTGAGCCATCATTACCATGCCCGCACCGCCGCCAAAAGGAGAGTCGTCACATTTCTTGTGTTTATCAGCCGAATATTCGCGTATATTGTGGCAATTCAACTGATAAAGCCCTTTCTCTTTAGCTCTACCCATCAAAGAATGATTAAAAACGTCAAACATTTCCGGAAAGAGCGTCAGCACATCAATCTTCATAGCAAACCACCTCTTCGAAACGCTTGGATTTTACCGTCATGCGCCTATTAGAAACGTCAACGTCAACTACCAAGTCTTTTAAAAACGGAAAAGAAAATGACGGACTGCCGTTGCAAACTATTACGTCTGCTGCACCATACTGCAACAAGTCGGAAATAACCCCTACAGTTTTGCCGTCCTCAAATACAACGCTACAGCCAATCAAGTCGTCAACGAAGTAACAATCGTTTGGCAACAATATTTCACTTTTTTCACAGTACACCGATTCACCGCGAAGTTCCTCGGCAGAATTTCTGTCAGTGACCTCCGCCAACAATAGATACAAAGCTTTGTGGTCGGCGCGAAATCTATTTACCGAATACTCTTTGTTTGCTATCGTAACCATTTTAACGTTTTTAAATACTGCATCGCTAACAAGCGCGCCCACAATTTTCAGTTCGCCCTTGATACCTTGCGCTTTTACTATCGTTCCGATTTCCGTTTTCAAAATATCCTCACTACAAAATTTGCCACAAGATAATACTTGTGGCAAAACATTGATGAACAAGATTAAATACAAACGATTGCGAAAAAACTAACAATACGACTAATCGTTTTCGATCTCGATACTATATTTTTTCTTATCCTTAGTTCCAACTGCTCTTGCAATTGTTCTAATAGACGTTGCGATTTTGCCTTGTTTGCCAATCACCTTGCCAACGTCTTTATCCGCAACGCGAATATGTACAGTCTCTACGTTACCTTCAACTTCGCTGGTAACTTGAACCGCTTCCGTATCGTCAACAAGCTGTTTAACAATGTAAGTGATTAAATCTACCATAATAATTCTCTGCCAAACGCCTATTTACTCTTTCTGGGTTCCAAAACGTTTTGACGAACCAAAAGGGTACGAACGGTTTCCGTAGGTTGAACGCCGCAAGCGATCCACTTTTTAGCCTTTTCAACGTCGATTTTAATTTCTTCGTTCAAAGGATTGTAAGTACCTACAAGGTCAACGTATTGTCCGTCGCGAGCCTTGTGTGAATCGATTACGACTACGCGATAGAAAGGACTCTTTTTGTCACCCATTCTGGTTAATCTCATTTTTACTGCCATTGTTTTATTCCTCCAATACTTGATTAGTTTTATATAGAAATCTTTTTAAGATTGTCTTCGTTAGAAAGGCATCCTCTTGGATTTTGCCATCTTCTTCATCATGTCACAGCTCTGTTCAAACTGCTTGATGAGCCTGTTCACGTCTTGCACCTGCGTTCCAGATCCTTGCGCAATGCGCTTTCTTCTTGAATAGTTCAAGATTTTCGGGTTTGAACGC
>CAYYTD010000111.1:0-4253 GCA_964474475.1 uncultured Oscillospiraceae bacterium
AGGCGAGTGGCGTGAAGGGCCTCACGCAGTGAAAAGCGCGTTGGGCGGGTGAAATACTGCTGCGCAGTGTGTAAGACAAAGGGCAGCGAAAATAATCTACAACGGACAAATGGCAAGAATAAATCGAGAAAAAATGCAGATACTAATTGAAAACTACGATTTGTAAACAAGGAGAAAATATGGTTAAAAAAGCCGAAAGGGGCGGAATTGCGGTATTTGTTTTGCTTGCGGTGGGACTTGCGGCAATATTGGTGGCGGTAATTGCGGTGCCAAAGGTGCAAGCGTGTGCATGTGAGCAGTTGAAACAATTAACGCAGCCGGAACAGTTTGAACAGCTTGAACAAGAAAAGCAGATTGCATCCATTGCAAAAAAGAGTGCCGAGGTGGAAAGGTGCAGTTGCTTGGTGTACGAACACAACTGCATAATTGCGCTGAAAGCTAACTTTGAAAGCAAAAGCAAGTACAACGAATTTTGCCACAAGTTGGAAAAGGAAATTAAAGCGAGCTACCAAATTGACAACGTTTTTATTTGCGGAAATCCCAAAATAATGTGCATGATTGACACCATTGCCAAAGCAAGTGAGCAGCGGCGCGAAGAAATAATTGAAAAGTTGCTTGGTGAAATTGGAAAATAGAGTAAAGGAAAATAGCAAAAAGAAAAATGCCAAAAATAAAAAGTGAAAGGGGAATAGCGAAAGTGAGATTCTGAAAAGAGAGTGCGAAAAAAATAGCGAAAAGAAAGAATCGAAAGAAACGTTGAAAAGAAAAGAGAGTGCAAAAAGAGAATGATGAAAATGCGTTGAATCAGCATAAAAGGCGTGGTTATTGGCAAAAATAGGTGAAAAAGAAGGAGAAAGGTGATGAATCCGTTTAATGAAAAACCCATTAAAAGCAACGACGACTTTTACAACTGGAAGGAGGTTGCCCTCAAACCGTACAACAAATTTGAAGTGGACCCGTACACGAGAGTGCGAATAATACTGGCGTGCGGCGCCGAATACGAGGCTGTGTGGTTTAGCCATCAATTTGCCAGACACGCACAAGACAACGACCTACGGCGAAAGCTGGCGTTACTCCGCCGAAAGGAACAGCAGCAGCAAAAGCGGCTTGCATCGTTAAAGCCCATTGGGGAAAGCGTGTTGGAGCACACCATCGGCTACGAGCAACTTGCGGTGGACCTTACGGCGATTTTTGCCCAGAGGGAATGCGACAAATACGTTAAGCAAGCAATGGACTTTGCCTTGCTGGAAGACTTTGACCACTTGTACCGCTACGCCGACCTATTGGAAATGGACAAGGGCATTATTGCCGAAAGAATGGTTGGCGGCTACACCGAGCTGATGCCCGGCAGACCGACCATTTGCGAACATCGGTACCCGACGGACGACGTGAAGCGTTACGTGAACTACAAGCAGGCAAACAGCCTGACCAAGTTGAACATTAACATTTTGACGGCTGCCGAGCAGCAAACGATGAACTACTACATGAACCAAGCCGCCTTTTACCAAAACAAGCTGGGCAGGCAGCTCTTTACCGAAATAGGCATGATTGAAGAACAGCACGTTACCTTGTACGGAGGGCTAAAAGACACCAACTGCACCTGGCTTGAAGAACTGCTGATGCACGAATACACCGAGTGCTACTTGTACTACTCGTTGTGGCAGGACGAAACGGACAAGTACGTGGCGAAAATTTGGGAAGAACACTTCAACGACGAACTTGCCCACTTGCACCTTGCTGCCGAACTGCTGATGAAACACGAAAACAAGCAGTGGCAACAGGTGATTGGCAAGGGGGAATTTCCTGAATTGCTGACATTCCGCTCTAACGTAGACTACGTGCGCAAGGTGCTTGCCGAAACAGTGAACTTGACGGCAAAGGGTGAGGACTACGAAGAGGCGAAAAACCTGCCGCGCGACGACAAATTTTTTGTGTATCTGGACACGGTGAACGTGAAGGACAAATACGTGGCAAGCCACAACGTGATTGAAAAATACATTGCCGACAACGGCAAGGATTACCGATTTGAAACGGCACAACATCCCGTGCCGGAATTGCGTGACAGGGAAAATGACAACACTACCGTGGGCAGCGGAAGATGACAGCCGAGGGGAAAAATGAAAAAAGAAAGCGTTGAAAAGCAAGCGGAGAAGAAAAGACAATTTATGAAACAAATTGAGAGCCCCGACGAACAGTGGCACAGAAAGTTGCCGCCGACGTTATTTGCAGAGGAATACACCGGTGCCGACATGGGATTTTTTTATCCGTGCGGTTTTGCGTTGAAATTGGGGGATATTTTGTAGGTAACCTGTGTAGCGAAAAAGCATCGAAAGGTAGTAAGGACAAAAAAGGAAAGGATAAAAAATTGAAATAGGTGAATAATACAAAAACAGGCCGCATGAGAGCGGTCTGTTTTTGTGTGTTGTATTATTCTGTTTTTTGCGTTGTACTATTCTGTTTTTTTGTATTATTCTATTTTTTTGTTTTGTATTATCGTGACGTTAGTGTTGCGTTCTTACAATATTGCAGTGCTTAAGCTTTGGTGAGGTACAGCGTGAATTTGCTGCCGCTAACTTCCCATTCCTTGGAGAATGCACCGCTTTGTGCTGCCACGACGGCATCGGCAAGGGTGCCTTCGGCAATGGTTGCGGCGTTGTTGGCAAACACATTGGCAAGAGCTTCATCTGCCTGATAGCCCACGATGACGTGATCGGACACGACAAAGTCGCACTCCTTGCGCATAGTTTGAATTTTGGAAATTATTTCCCTCACGGTGCCTTCCTCGATGAGAGCATCGTCCAAGTTGACGTCCAACGCTACGGTATCGCCAAAATCCGACACGACGGAATAGCCTTGCTTGTTTTTGGAAGAGATGAGCAGGTCGCCTTCGGACACTTCGACCGTTTCGTTGTCGAAATTGAAGAAATGCTTGCCGCCGTTCTTGACGTTGTTGACCACTTCCCGCGCTTTAGCGCCCAAATTGGCAAGCGTTTCGCGAATTTTGCCTAGCAATTTGCCGTACTTGGGACCGAGCGTTTTGAGTTGCGGCTTGATTTCGTAATCGGCAAAGTCGTCGGCGGAATCTACCCGAACGAGCTTCTTGACGTTGAGTTCGCTGGTAATGATGCTTGCCATCTCATCTGAAATGGGTGACGAGGTGACGACGAACATTTTGGAAAGGGGTTGGCGGTTCTTGACGTTGACGGCGTTGCGAGCCGACCTGCCGAGAACGACCAAATCGAGCACCTTTTCCATGGCGGCGTTGAGGCGAGAATCGATGCGAGATTCGTCCGTAACGGGGAAGTTGCACAAGTGCACCGAACGAGGTGCATCGGCAAAGAAATTAGCAGTGATATTTTGATAGATGCTTTCCGTAATAAAAGGAACGAAGGGGGCGGCAACCTTGACGAGCGTATTAAGCGTGGTATACAACGTGACATAAGCTGCCTGCTTGTCTTCCGTCCACTTGGGGCCCCAGTATCTTTCTCTACAGCGGCGAACGTACCAGTTGGACAGCATGTCCGTAAAGCGTTCGATGGCGCGAGCCGACTCGGTAATTTCGTACTTGGCAAGTCCTTCGTCCACTGTTTTGACAAGCTGGTTGACTTCCGACAAAATCCACTTGTCCATGAGCGTCAAAGTGCAATCGTCCAGACTATACTTGGAAGGATCGAAGTTGTCAATATCGGCATAAAGCACGTAGAAGGCATAAGTATTCCACAGCGTGCCCAAAAACTTGCGTTGAGTTTCCGACACGGCTTCGTCGTAAAAACGGCTGGGCAGCCACGGAGCGGAGCTTGTGTAGAAATACCATCTGACGGCATCGGCGCCCTGCTTGTTGAAGCTATCCCAAGGATCGACGACGTTGCCCTTGTGCTTGGACATCTTGACACCGTGTTCGTCCCCCACCAAGCCCAGCACGATACAGTTCTTGAAGGGTGCCTTGCCAAACAAAATGGTTGACACGGCAAGCAAAGTGTAGAACCAGCCGCGCGTTTGGTCTACCGCTTCGGAAATGAAATCGGCAGGGAAGTTGCGTTCAAACAAATCTTTGTTTTCGAACGGATAGTGGAATTGCGCATAAGGCATACTACCGCTATCAAACCAGCAGTCGATAACTTCCGGAGTGCGTTCGAACGTGCCACCACAATCGCAAGTCCATTTGCAATCGTCGATAAACGGACGGTGTAGTTCGATATTTTCGTCACAACCGCACTTTTCGGCAAGTTCGTGACGGCTACCGATAACGTGAA
>CAYYTD010000112.1:0-4212 GCA_964474475.1 uncultured Oscillospiraceae bacterium
AGTTGTCCGTTGTGGGCACACCCAACGTAATCAAGCCGGCAGTTGCCAAGCTCATCAAGCTGCTCAAAGTGCCCCTCGTCACCGTCAAGTTCAACGGAAGTTACCTTCACAAACCCCGCTGGGCGACAAACAAGCGTTTTTGCCCCGTAACCACCGAGGTCAAAGTGGCAGTTTCGCAAGATGAAGTAGGCACCCTTTCGGTGGATGAAATCCACAACCGCATCGTCACCAATCTTGCCTTCGACGACTACGCTTACCAGCTGGAGAATAAAATCAAAATAGACGTGCCCGATTTGGTCGAAGGGCTTCAAGGCATTTTGTACAAGTGTCCGCAGTGCGGCAATGAGTTCCACATGTCCGCCAAGGGCAACACTCTCACTTGCGATTGTTGCGGAGCAACCGTCACGCAAAACGAGTACGGTCAGCTCGTCGGCGGCAAGTTTAGCAAGATTACGGAGTGGTACGCCTATCAAACGGAGTGCGTTCGCAATCAGCTCATGGACGGCACCTATTCTTATTCCCACAGCTTCCTTGCCGAAAAGCTCGTCGGCAAAAAGTACCGCCAAGTGGGGCAGGTCACACTCACTCACGGAGATGACGGCATCACCGTCACCCAGCAGAACGGTCAAGAGCTGCTGCATTATCCCAGAGATGCCTTTTACACACTGTCTTTCAACAACGATTACGTTTATTTGCCCTCTCCCGATGCGGTCTACCGTTTTGCCCGCTTGGACGAGATGGGTTGCACAACAAAGCTAAATATTGCTATCGAACAGCAATCTATATTGGACGAGGAGCATTCTCATGAATAGAACTTCTACCAAAATCACGTTAGTCGTCGATTTAATTTTGTACGTTCTCATCGGCGCCGTATCTTGTGTCGTCGGCTTGGTTATGGCAACGGTCAGCGGCGGTTTGGCACTCATGCTCATTCCGGGCATGCTGCTGCTCGCTCTCGTGTGCCTCGTTGCTCCCTCTCTCATTACCATGGTTGCAGGCTTGCTTCCTCTCGATGCCGAGTCCGTTGCCGCCGTCGTCAACAACCCGTCGGAGATTTTCAACCACATGGGTAGGGTTGTTAACAACGCTTTCACCGTCAACCCCACCAAACCGGCTTTTGCCCTTTCGTCGGTGTGCTTGTTCGTGTCTTTCGTGGTCGGGCTGGTGTGTCTGGTCATGGTAGGCAAAATGTATTTCAATGCCGATAGTCCCATGGACTGGTACGCCAAGCGCACCAAGAGACACGTGGTGTATGCGGTTTTTTGCACGGTGTACGTGCTTTGCGCTTTGGTTGCAGCGTGCGCCGTCATTTTCAGCGGCACGGGCGGCTTTTTGCTTGTCAGTGCAATAGTTATTTTAATTTGCGCTCTCATGATAGGCGGCGGCGCAGTGGTGCTTTTCGTCGACCGTCGCAAGAGTATGGCGGCTTACGAAGTCTTGTCTTACGAAGAGCAAGTTGCCCTTTGCGACAAACAGGCGGAGTACATGAAGAAACGCGTTCGCAAACGCCAAGTTAAAAAGTTAGGCGAAGACGCTCGCTACACACCCGAATTGCTCGAAAAGTCTTCCGGCAAAAAGGGCGGCAAAGGCAAGGGCGAACAGGAATCCCAACCCATCGAGGCAGCCACTATCCCCGTCGATTATCATTATTGATGATTTTCAATTATTGATGGTTTTTCAATTGCGCGTTCTACGGAACGCGCTTTTTTTGCTTTTTGCAGCACTTTTCGTCGCAACGGTCATGTCTGTGCAACGGTGGCTTTTGCAAATGCACACCGTTCAACGGATGTCACCAAATGGCAACGATTATCGCCACTTGTTTAATTGACGATTGCAACACCAACGCCACGGTTGACAAAATCAGTCGTTGCCGTCAAGGCACTACGGTTAATAGTTTTCAATTGCACATTCTATGCAGCGCGCTTTATTTTGCATATTTTTTCTTTCCTGCGCCATACTATCCTTACAAAAATCAAACAAGGAGGGGGGGCAAGTCATGAAAAAAACTTTCAACGTATTTTCCGTCATCGCGCTGCTTCTCACCGTCGTGGGCGCAGTCAATTGGCTGTCGGTAGGCGTATTTCGTTTCAACGTAGTCAGTTGGATAACCTTCGGCGTAGCGTGGGTAGAGCGTTTGCTTTACGTTTTGGTGGGCGTAGCCGGCTTGTTTATGATCGTTTGGCTGTGCGTGTCCGGTTTTCGCATGGTTGCCGATTTGCAAGAGGACCGAAACGCCAAGTACAAGCGCAACCAAGCGGAAGTAGATTACTAATTGCCGCCCGCCGCAACTTTTGTGTAATCACCGCCGCACGACAGCTTTAATGTTGCACGCAAGCTTTGCTTGCTCGGCAACGGACGGTTTTTACGTAGTTGCGTGCTTTTGCGGCAAGCATTCCGTTGCAACGTGACGGAGTGCACAACCAAGCGTATGGGGACGAGTTTTTGCATTGCAAGGCTCGTCCTTTCCCTTTGGCGGCCTTTTTCCTTGCCCCTTTTGTGGCGTTCCCCTTTTCCGCCACTTTTTCCAACGCCTTTGATGTTTTTTTATTAGCACCTTTTGCCCCTTTGTTTTTTGTTTTTTTCCGCCGCTTGTGTCGTCGCCGTTCGTTGGTTTTTGCCACGCCGTCCGCTCCGTCACCGTTCGTCGGTTTTTTGTCACGCTGCCTTTTTCGTCGTCGTGCAGCAGCGGTTAAATCCCCCTGCTTTGCGGCACAAACTGCCGCAGCTTTGCAAATATCTTGACGGAGTTTTGGCAGCGTGTTATACTAATCACAAAATCTACCTTTTCGGGGGAAAACATGGATACCGAATTAGAACGTCGTCTTTTCGATAGTCGCGTAGTGTTAATCGACGGCCACGTGGATACCAACAAAGCAAGTAGCGTGGTGCTCAAGTTGTTGCAACTCAGTGCCGCATCTGATACGGACGAAATTCAGCTTTTCATCGGCAGCGTCTCGGGCAACTATTTGGACGTACTTGCCATTTACGACACCGTTCGCAGCCTGCCCAATCCCGTTTCCGCAACGGGCATAGGGGCGGTGGCAAATTACGCCGCCGTGCTTTTGGCAGGATGTACCAAGGGCAGTCGCAGTTGTTTGCGCCATTGCAGGTTTACTCTCGAGCAGCCTTACGGCATGTTGCGTGCGGGCACCAACCAGCAAACGGAAATAGTCATTGCCGCCAACGAAGTTGCCGTCGAGCGTGACAGGATGGAGCAGCTTTTAGCTTATCACACAGGGCGCAGTGTGGAGCAAATTCACGCCGATACGGAGTTCGGCATCGAGCTCAACGCCGTTCAAGCCAAGGATTACGGCATTGTCGACTTCATCGTGGGCGACCAAGAGTAAAAAGGGGAGGGCACAAAGTATGGAACAACCTCGTATCATCGTTCTCAGTGGCGTAATAGACGAGCACAGCGCCATGGACGTAATAGTGCGCCTCATGGATTTCGACAGGCAAGATGCTCACGCGGAAATCAGCCTGTACATCAATTCCACAGGGGGAAGCGTCGACTTCGGCCTTGCCATTTACGACGTAATCAAGCACATCTCCGCCCCTGTGTCCACCGTGTGTTTCGGCATGGCGGCAAGCATGGGCGCCTTTTTGCTCAGTTGCGGTCAAGAGGGTAGGCGTTTCGCCCTTCAAAACAGCCGCATTCTCATTCACCAACCTCTCGTGCAAACTTCGCAAGGGGCTTACCGTCCGCAAACAATCATTAAGCGACTGGCATCCAGTCTAACCGATTCCCGCGAAGAGCTGGAAATCATCCTTGCCGAAAACGTCGGCAAAACGCCGGAAGAAGTGCACGCCGATTGCGAACGGGACAACTGGATGAGCGCCCAACAAGCCAAGGAATACGGCATCATCGACGACATTTTGTGCAAATAATTCCCTTGCCTTTTCACGCAGTTTTGTTTGCAAGCCTTTTGCACGAGATACGATTGCCGATAGATAGTTTCAAGCATTCATCGTCAGTCAGCCTTTTCACGCAGTTTTGTTTGCAAACGGTATATTCGAACATCAAATTGTAGGTAGTTTCATATTGTAGGTAGTTTCATTCGGATGGCATTTTCCGTTTGTAGCAGCCGTAATTGCCTGCCATTTTACGCAAATAATTCCCTTTGTGGTCAACGGTGTTGACATTTTTTCCGTTTTTGCGTATAATAAGTAATATACAAGGGAAATTTGCTTTGCGGCTTGCGGCAAGCTCTT
>CAYYTD010000113.1:0-4207 GCA_964474475.1 uncultured Oscillospiraceae bacterium
TGTGATGCGTGAACGACAACGGTATAGCTGCCGAGTTTGCCGGTAAGGCACTCTTTGCCAACGCGAGTCATGGTAACTTCAAATGTGTTACCTTGCTTAATTCCATCAACCAATTGGTCATCCTTGTATCTTTCGTCGATAGCCTTCTTGGACAACGTAATGCCCTTTTCAACCGAAATTACGGAACATTCAAGTACGGAATCGGAATTCAAAGTTTTCTTTGCAGCTTCGTAATCGCCGTCCAAAGCAAGTTCTTCGTTAGGAATAAAACCTTCCTTTTTGGAACTGGGAATACTTACGTACACACCGTCGTCACTAACGAGAACAACGCGACATTTAACTTTTTGTCCGAGTCTATATCTGTGACCTTCTTTCATTTCCGATACAGCCTTGGCAAGCATAGCTTCGTCCTTGCCCATAACCTTTTCTTCGGCTACCACTGCTTCGTCAGATACTGCCGTTTCAACGACGACATCTTTTGCATTTTCAATCATTCTTTCAAAAACCCCCTTGCTCAACTCGATTGGAGTTGATGCGCCAGAAATGATACACACATTTCCACAATTAGTTAAGTCAATATTCTCACAATTGCCGTCCGTTAAGATAGCCTTGCAATTTTCGGATGCAATGTCAAACAGCCTCTTTGTGTTCGAGCTGTCTTTATCTCCGACAACAATTGCCAAATCGCACCTTTTGGATAGTATTTGGGCATAATACTGCCTTACCGTAGTAGTATAGCAAATTGTGTTAAATATTTCAAGCGTTTTAACGCGGTCTACGCAAATATTTTCTAAACTTTTTTTATAAAATCGCACGTCAAAAGTCGTTTGAAACATAATCAACGCCTTATCGACGTCCCCCAAATCGAGTTTGCCCTTTCCGTCAAACACTATAGCAGAGTTGTTGCACCACCCGTTTATTCCAATAATCTCCGGATGACGTTCATCCCCCACGAGTACGATTTGGTATCCCTCTTCGTAGTATTTTTTGGCTTTAACTTGTATCGCTCTAACCGACGGGCAGGTGGCATCAACAACTGAAATGCCGCGTCTTTCCGCCTCGCTGTAGACGGTAGGCGGCACACCGTGGGCACGAATAAGCATCGTTGCTCCATCAGAAACTTCGTCGATACTTTTAACAACCACAAGTCCCTTGTCCCGCAATTTAGCCATCGCCGTTGCGTTGTGCACCAAGTTGCCAAGGCAATAAGCACCCGCTCCTAGCTCAAGTGCCTTGTCCATGGCAGATTGCACTCCGCGGCAAAAGCCCATGTCTTTAGCAAGCCACAGTTTCATCAACGCTCACCACCGTCCGATTTGTTTTGAATGCTTTGCACAAAACTTTTTTGTCTGGCGTTGTACGCTTTAGTTTTCAATACTTCTTTTTCTTTGCGTTTACGTCTTTTAACGCCCTTTTCACTCAAAATAGCGTTAAGCTTCAACCTCAATTCGTCAACTTTTTGCTTGACTTTTTCCGTTGCCTCTTCAAGCACGGCTTTGCTAATGGGCTGATCGTAATATTCTTCCAGCGTAAACTCTTCGCCGATAATTATATAGTTGCGTCTAAATGGCTTTGCCCTATCCCAAATGTAAAAAGGTCTAATGGGCGATTTGGTTTTTATGGCAAACAATGCAACTCCCGTGCGGAAAGGTTGCAAGCAATCAACGTCGGGGTTGCGTGTCCCTTCGGGAAACAGCACCACGTTTTTATCCGCCGAAAGCTGACGCAAAATCAACTTGGTTGCGTTAACGTCCGCCTCACCGCGGCGAACGGGAATGCACTCCAACCCGTCAAAAACCCAGCGCAAAAAGGGCACATTTTCAAAATCTGCTTTGTAAACGAAGGACTTGAATCCCTTCATCCACATGGTAAATATAACCGGATCCCAACCGGACAAATGGTTGGCAACCAGCAAACACTTTTTTGACGGCAATTTTCTTTCGCCAATAATGCGCGTAGGAAAAATAGGTCTGCAAAGCATTTTTCCCATCGACGCCAATGCGACAACAAAATTATTCATAGCACTCCAAAATAATTATCAAGGCTTGCAAGCAAGCTGAAATTAAAAACTACTAATTTGAAAGGAAGTTAACGCCCGTCGGCACAATCCGTTCTAAGCTGCGCCGCATCGCCCAAATAGCAATGCCTAGCCACGCTTTGGTCGTCTTGTTTAGAGGACAACACGCAAACCCTAATGCACTTTTTCAATTGCCCGTCAACTTTTTGCTCTTGGCAACACATAAAGGCAACGTCCTTCAAGTCAAAAAGCTCCCTAACGAATTTTGCCGGATATGCAGCCGTCAAATCGTCCGTACAGGTAAATATTATCGAAATTATATCTTTGGGAAGCAACGCATTTCTGTGGAAAATCTCGTCCATCAACTTTACGCTTTGCAACTTAATAGATTCTTCGGTATCTTCGGCGCAAATGGCACCTCTTATTGCTATCACGGCAACTCCTTTCTTGGCAAATTTTTGCGCTTATTCCGCTGCGTTACTGCCGGCAACGTACCCCGTCGACAGCGCAATTTGAATGTTAAATCCGCCGGTATAGGCGTCTACGTCCATAACTTCACCGGCAAAATATAATCCTGGTATTATTTTACTTTCCATCGTTGCAGGGTTGATACGTTGAACGGCCACGCCGCCACTGGTAACTATTGCCCTGTCAACGTCATCCAATCCAACCACATCAAAAGTCAAATTTTTAATTACACAAACGAGCCTTTGACGCTCCGCAACGGTAATCGAGTTTATTTTTTTATCGGCAGGAATCTTGCTTCTGCCAACAACGAAGGGTATCATTTTGGCAGGCAAAAGGTCATCCAAAGCGTTTGCAAAAGATTTATTCATTCGCGAAGAAAAATCACGCAAAATACGTTCGTCCAACGTTTCTTCCGTCAATGCAGGTTTTAGGTCGACAATCAATTTGCAGCCTTGCAAAGACTTCAACTTGTTGATTCGGGAGGACAAAGTGAGTATAATCGGTCCGCTCACGCCGTCATCAGTAAACAGCATTTCGCCAAATTCCGAATCGACGATTTTCCCGTCTTTGGTTTGCACCGACGCTTGCACGTTGCGCAAGGACAGTCCTTCAAGCGCTTTCGTGCCCGAGCACAACACTCTGCACAAAGCAGGTTTAGGCTCCACTACGGCATGACCGAACTTTTTGGCAAAGTCGTATCCGTCGCCGGTACTTCCCGTCAACGGGTAACTAACACCGCCGGTGGCAATAATTACCCTGTCAAAGGATACTATTTGTGTAATAGTATGTAACAAAAAGCGCGATTCCTGATATTCTATTGCGGAAATTCGCGAGTTTAGGCACACTTCCACACCCAAAGAGGACAACGCCTTGGCGAAAACACGAATTACGTCACTCGACTTGTCCGAAGCAGGAAACACCCTGTTGCCACGCTCAACCTTTACGGCAAGCCCGTTGTCTTCACAAAATCGAAGTGTGTTTGCCGGGGGAAATTTATTCAAAGCGCCGTACAAAAACTTTGGATTCGTGCACACTTGCGCAATAAAATCGGCAACGGAACAATCGTTCGTCACGTTGCACCGCCCCTTTCCGCTAATGTACATTTTTTTGCCGAGTTTTTCGTTTCGCTCGTAAAGCGTCACGTCGGCACCCTTTTGTCTTGCGGCAATTGCCGCCATCATTCCGGCAGGACCGCCGCCGATTACCGCCACTCTCATTTTTCAAGCTTTTTCAGGCAAGCTATCCTGCTATAATCGGTATGATCAATGGTAAGCGGCGTAATGGTAACATATCCTTCGCGAACGAGAGGCACGTCCGTTTCGTCAAGTTCCAGTTCGTACTGGTCTCCTTCGATGGTCCAAGTATCTTCCTCTTGTTGCTTTACCATGTAATCGTTAAAAAGCTCCTGCGAATTTTGCGGCACAACCTTAACGCCCTTTATTTCACACAGCGGCATATCGGGAAGGTTAATGTTCAGCACGCTGCGAGGTTCACAACAGCGATACAATTCGTCAAAATTATTCACAAAAAATTCCACTGCAGGCGCAAAGCTGCCGCCATGTCCGCAACGAGACAGCGCAATACTCCTCACGTTGCAAATTGCACCCTCTTCGGCTGCACCTACCGTTCCGGAATACAAAACGCACACACCATAGTTTTCGCCGTTGTTCGGTCCCGAAACAAGCAAGTCGAACTGCACGTTCAACGTGGAAGTCGCAAATT
>CAYYTD010000114.1:0-4133 GCA_964474475.1 uncultured Oscillospiraceae bacterium
GAATTGTATTATATACCATTGACGGCAGTTTTTCAATACCTTATAGAAAATTTATTTGAATTTTTTTGCAAGAAATTTTGCAAAGACTTTACTTTTGCCTAACCGAGAGTTAAGTTTGGCAGCGAAAAGGGGGCGAAAAAGCGAAGAATTAAAGGAAGAGATTGCAAAGCCAAATCGGCTAGAAAATGAAAGCCGACAGAATGCGGCGGAATGTTGACGCGGAATGTTGAACGGTGAAGCCGTCGTTACAACAAGATGCGGTTGGGCGGCGGAATTACCGCGAGATCTTGCGGCAAAAGCTTGGGAAGTAAAATATCTGCAAGACAAAAGGCAAGTTTGAGCACCCCTACCGAAAACAAACAAGAAAAGCAAGCAAAAAAGGACGTCGGTTAGTAGGCGAAGGGATCGTCGGCAGGGAAATAGAGTTTGGCAAGGTGAGAAAAGTCGGTGCGTTCCTCGCCGTCAGTGCCCACGAAATGCACGGAAAATTCGCCGCAGGCACGCTTGCGGAAGTTGCGCTTGAGCTTGCGTGCTACGCCGTCGAAACAATCAAAAATTTGCACGTTGGGGCAAGCCATTTTGAAGCAACTCTTGTTGAGGCTCATGCTGCCCGACGAAAGGGCGATGCAATCGAACTTGCCGAAATGGGGGCGGAGTTTGTCCTCGATGAAGTTGCAAATTTGCCTTTGGTTGCCCGTATCCGCAACGCCGTCGAAACCGTGGCTATCTACACCGATGGCGGTGCCGTAACGCAGGGTGCGGAGAAGGGGTTTTTCGGCAAAGACCACCACGCTTGACGCCGTGTAAGAGGAGGCGTGCAGCAGGGGGACTT
The DNA here is from genome assembly GCA_964474475.1 of uncultured Oscillospiraceae bacterium. Classification (GTDB taxonomy): domain Bacteria; phylum Bacillota; class Clostridia; order Christensenellales; family CAG-314; genus Fimimonas. The sequence goes on from CAYYTD010000114.1 coordinate 833, forward strand.
CGCAAAAATACACCGACGGATTTTGAATGAAACTTCGCTTGCAAAGAAGGGACAAAAGGCAACTGGAAAAGACCACGCCGTTGCACCCCAGCGAAAACAAAGTGCTAGCGGCATCGGTGGCAAAGGGAATTAGCTCGGACGCTCGCTTTCCTGCAAAAGAAAAATTGCGCGGCACAAGGGCAATGCACTTGCAGGGCAGTTGCCGAGCCACCTTGCTAATGGCGGCGCAAACGCCAATTCCGTCGTCGATGAAACCGAGTGTGAGCATACCACAAAACCTCCACCGCTCCCCTATTGCAGCTTAGCAAAAACCGCTGCCGCTTTGCAGTTTGAAAAATCGCCGATTGGCAACTTTCAAAACCACTGCAAGGCACTTGACAGCTTGTAAAAATCAATGCTTGACAGTTTGCAAAACCGCAGATTGACAGCTACAAAACCGCAGCCTTAACTTTTACAAAACCGCTGTTTGACAGTTTGAAATGCCGAAACTGCTTGAACGGGAACGTGGTAGTATTGTATTCAAAACGTGGTGAATAATGCCCGAAATACGCAAAAATTGATACTATGTGTGTAATAGTAGCTTATAATTTGCTAAAAACGAGAATGGTTGGGGCAAAAAAAGGGCGATTTGGGGCAAATTGCGACACAAACAAGCCGCAGTAAAAACTTGGTGGCCGCAGGGAAAAGGACGCCGCAAAAACGAGCGAAAGCGTAAGAAAAACGCTTCGGCGTACACCACTTGAGCCGCTTGGCAGGTGGCTAGGCAACGCAAAAAATGCAAGGGGAATTTGCGTGCGGCGGCGGAACGTCCATAGACGAACGGCAAAACTATTCTACAAGCATTGCCATAATTTGTGCGGCGGCATTTAAACAGACTTGACGTCGGCGGCGTGCGAAATTGGGGTGGCGGCGCGGAGAAAAACCTACCGCAAAACTATCGGCAAAAGCATTGTGCACTACTCTTGCATGGCGCGTTTGAGCTTGGCAAGTGCGCGCGTTTCGATGCGGGAAACGTAGCTGCGGCTGATACCCAATTCCCTTGCCGTTTGCAGTTGCGTGAGGGGAACTTGCCCTTGCAAACCGTAGCGGAGCAGGATGATTTTCTGCTCCCGTTCGTTCAAGCTTGCCTTGATGGCATCCAGCAGGTTTTGGCGCAAAATTGCCGTTTCTGCCTGCTTGAAAACGCTCTCTTCCGACGAGGCAAGAACGTCCATGAGAGTGTACTCGTTGCCGTCGGCATCCTGCCCCAGTGCGCTTTGCAAATAGACGGTGTTTTGGTAGCGTTTGTTGCTGCGAATGGACATTAATATTTCGTTTTCGATGCAGCGAGCAAGGTAGGTGGCAAGCCCAGTGCCCTTGGCGGCGGAATAGCTTTGCACACCCTTGATTAGACCTATTGAGCCGATGGAAATGAGATCGTCCAAATCTCCCTTGGCGTACTTTTTTGCCACATGTGCCACCAAACGCATGTTGTGGCAAATTAGTTTGTCCCGTGCCGCTTTGCTGCCGTGCGCCATTTGAGCAAGGCACTCCGCCTCTTGTGCGGCATCGAGCGGCTTGGGATAGCTGCCGCCTGCAAAGTAGCCCGTGAAAAAAATTAGCCGCCTGAGCAGCGAAAACAGACCTTGAAACATAATTGAAACCTCCCTGTGCGCTTTGTTTGGCAACGAAAAAGGGGCAAATGTTGCGGCAAAAATGGACACCACCGCTTGCACCGACGTGCGCTGCCTAATGCAAAACACAACTCGTTAATTTAGTGTATTTTGCAAAAATACACCTATGCGCAAGGGCTTGGGCACTTTGCGGGACGGCTTGTGTAAATTTTGTGCGGCGGCAAATCGAAAATCAATTATAAGGGCGTTGGAAAGGCAATTTTTGGAGTAGTTGTCCTTCTCAATTGACAAGAGCACCTTGTGAGTGTATAATTTACACATAATTTAATTGCGTTTGAGCGCGGCAAAAGGCTTTGCAAAGACGAAGACAAAGCAAGCGAAGGTTAGCAAGCCTTAAAAGCAGAAAAGTGCACTGCTAAATGTGCTTGCAAGGTGAAAACAATAAGCGCGAACAGTTTGCAGAGCGCAAAAACGCATCCATTTTAGGTTATTAGCGGAGGGAAATCATGAACGACTGCTGCAATGGACAGGAAAAATCAGCCAAGAAAAGCAACGTGTACTTTTGCAATATGCGTACCGTTGCAGGCGGAATGAATATTTTGCAAAAACTTCAAAACCTTATTAAAAAAGGCGGAATTGCCGACATGGACTTGAAGGGCAAGTACGTTGCCATCAAAATGCACTTTGGCGAATACGGAAACATTGCCTACTTGCGCCCTCACTTTGCCAAGGCTATTGCCGACGTGGTTAAGGAAATGGGCGGCAAACCCTTTTTGTGCGACTGCAACACCATGTACACGGGCGGCCGTCACAACGGGCTTGACCACCTCACCACAGCCGAAATTGACGGTTTTAACAGCGTAACCACCGGTTGCCACGTGATTATCGGCGACGGAATTAAAGGTACCGATGAAGTTGCAGTGCCCATTGACGGCGACTTGGTAAAAGAGGCGTACATTGGCAGGGCGCTTAGAGATGCCGACGTGATTATTAGCCTATCGCACTTTAAGGGCCACGAAATGGCAGGATTTGGCGGATGCTTGAAAAACCTTGGAATGGGCGGAGCAAGCATTGCAGGCAAAAAGGACCAGCACTCTGGCAGCAAACCGCAAGTGACGGAAGCGGACTGCATAGGCTGCGGCGCCTGCACCAGAGAATGCGCATACAGCGCGGTGACGGTGACGGACGGAAAGGCGCGCGTTAACCACAGTGTGTGCGTTGGTTGCGGCAGGTGTGTGGGCGTTTGCCCCAAAAAGGCAGTGAAATTTTTGGACGGGCGTGCCGAAGAAATTCTTAACGTGAAAATTGCCGAGTACGCCGCCGCAGTGATAAAGGACAAGCCGAGCTTTCACGTGAACGTGATAATGGACGTATCGCCCAACTGCGACTGCCACAGAGAAAACGACGTGGCTATCATCCCCGACGTTGGCATGCTGTGCTCTGCCGACCCCGTGGCTATTGACATGGCAAGCGCCGACCTGTGCAACGAACAACCCCTTATTGCAGGCAGCCTTGCAGGGGAAAGCCACCACCACAGCGGAGATTGCTTTGCCGACGTGCACTCCAACACCGATTGGCGGTTCCAGGTAAAGCAGGGTGAAAAACTTGGCATTGGCGTGCAAAACTACAACCTTGTTGTTATTGAGGACAAGTAGGAACAAGCGTTGCGCAAACTTCCGCGCAAAAAG
>CAYYTD010000115.1:0-4027 GCA_964474475.1 uncultured Oscillospiraceae bacterium
CGGACAAAGCAGTGTAAAAATATGTTCGCAATTTTGGCGAGCGCAAAGAGGTTTGTATGCCTGCAAAGGATTATTATAAGATATTAGGCGTAGAAAAAAACGCCACTGCGGATGAAATCAAGTCCGCGTATAGAAAGCTTGCCAAACAGTATCACCCTGATTTGCATCCCAACGACGAGGCCTCGGCAGAAAAGTTCAAGGAAATTAACGAGGCGTATTCCGTTTTGGGCGATCCCGACAAGCGCGGCAAGTACGACCGCGGAGAAATGGACATGGACGGTTCGGGCTTTAATCCCTTCGGTCAAGGCGGATTTTCCACTTCGGCAAGCGGCTTTGACGACATTTTCGACATGTTCAGCGATGCTTTTGGCTTTGGCGGCGGTTCTCGGCGCAGAGCAAGCTCCGTTGCCGTCGGCACGGACATCAAGCAGAAAGTGGAATTGTCTTTTATGGAGTCTGTTCTCGGATGCAAACGTCGCATAACCTTTTCAAGGGTAGAAAAGTGTGAGCACTGTGGCGGCACCGGTGCCAAAGACGATCAACATTACGTCACTTGCGACAAATGCCACGGCTCAGGGCAAATCAAGCGTGTACAAAATACCATTTTCGGTCAACAGATTACCGTTGGCGCATGCGACAAGTGTTCGGGTACTGGCAAAATCGTTACCGAATCTTGCTCGTTTTGCGGCGGTAAGGGTGTGGTAACCAAAAACAAAGTTATCAACGTTACCATTCCTGCTGGTGCAGAAAACGGCGCAGTGTTGCAATTGGCAGGCGAGGGCAACGCACCGCGCGGAAGAAACGGACAAAACGGCAACTTGCTGTTGGTCATTTCCGTAAAACCGAGCAAATTGTTCGACCGCGACGGCTACGATTTGTATGTGACCGTGCCCGTTAGCTACATCACGGCAACTTGCGGCGGAGAAATCGAAGTTCCCGCTCCCGACGGCGTGTTTATTCATAAACTGTCCGAAGGTACCAAAAACGGCGAACAGTTGCGCTTTAGGGGTAAGGGTATTCGCACTCAACGCGGAGCCTACGGCGATTTGTACGTAACCATCAGCGTCGAAGTTCCTCGCGGATTATCTCGTTCGCAAAAGAAAGTTTTGGAAGACTTTGAAAAGGAATGTTCGTTAAAGAACTATCCCTTGCGCAAAGAGTTTTTGGACGAAATTCAAAAAACGTATCCTTCAAAATAAACACAAATACCGCAACGAAAAAAGTTCGTTGCGGTTTTTTTTGCTTTGTACACAACTTTTGCAACAGTGGCAAATATATTATTTGTATGAAAGCTACTTACAAAAACGTTGCAATAGCATTTGCATTTATAGCAGTGGTGCTGGTTGTGCTGACGGCAATCGACAGCGCCAACAGCGTGCCTGCAAACAAAAGCGCCACGTCGGTAAGAGTTACCGTAGTCGACCTGTCCGATACGCCCGTTCACAACGCGCAAGTGAGCGTGCTTGGGCAAACTTTCAACACGGACAACTACGGTTGCTCGCCCGTCATCGAACTTGCCAACCTCGAAAACAGTTACGACAAATCTGTTGCCGATTGGTTCACTGCAAACGTGGTAGTTAAAAAGGACGGATACGTGCCGGCGGTGGTGTTCAATTGCGTATTGTACAAGGGGCAAAACCGCAAGTTAACCGTTAAAATTTACCCCGCCGACCAAAGCGATTTGCCCTTTGTGTGCTACGTGGAAAGCCCGCCGAGCAGTTATGTAAAACAGCTTGTCGGTGCAAATCCGTAAAAAATAAACGCCGAGCGATTTTGCGCGGCGTTTTGTTGTGGGCGATAATTTCGTTTGTTTCACGCATTGGTTTGGGCGTGCTTTTCAATGGTGTCCAAAAACATTTTTTCCATCTTTTCCATACAAACCTTGCGCGAAAATAATTGCGATGCCGATTGAATGTATTTTTTGCGTTGAATTTCGTATTCCTCTTCGTGTTCAATCCAGTAGTCTATTTTGCTTGCCAAGTCCTTGGCGTTGCGATTTTTGAAGGTGTTGTAGCTGCCCATGGCGTAGCTTTTAGTGGCGCATCGCGGTGAATCGTTTATTATGGGTACCACTCCGCAGGAAATTGCCTCCAAGCAGCCTATGCCTTCAGCTTCTATTTCGGCAGCGTGCACGTACAAATAGCAACTACGCAGCAAATTTGGCATTTCGTCGCGGTTTACAAAACCAAGTTGAGCGTTAATTGCAAGCTTTTTGCAACGCTTTTCAATTTTGTTTTGCAGCGGCCCCGTGCCGGGCAACACGAGTTTAATGCGGTCTTTGTATTTGCTAAGGGCTATTGCTTTTATCAGTACGTCGTGAGATTTCTCTCTGCTGTAACGTCCCGTGAACACGATTGGCACGCATTTCGACGTGTCGCAAGTGCTTTCCGCAGGAAAGAAAGTGTCGGCAACGCCGTTGGAAATTGTGTATCCGTTGGTTTTGCCAAATTTCTTTTCGTACAGTTCTTGCAAGTAGGGCGTAACGTAGTGCACCGTGTCGGCGTTTACGTAAAATTTTTCAAAAGTGCTTGTATATTACGTTGTTTACCAACCTAAAATTTTGCATAAATACGTGCGTGGATATGTTTTCCGCAAGCTGATGGCAACCTACGCTAACAGACAAGTTCATTTCTTTGGCTATTTTTTCCGCCCTCACACCCAGGTTGAAGGGCAACATTACGTGCACGACATCAACTCCGCCCTTTTCGGTAAAAGCCGTGCGAATAACTTCGTCGTTCGGCTTGGCAAGGGATACGCCGTTCTTGGCAACGTAGTTGTTGAATATACCAAGGTCCATCGTAGGCGAAACGTAGTAGCCCGCTTGCCCCGTTTTGTCCTTGTCGCAACACAAAATGCGAACTTCGTGTCCGCGCTCTTGCAAAAATCTAATCAAATTCATGGCGGCAATGGTGGTGCCGTTGTTTTCTTCTCCCAGCACATCACAAACTATTGCAATCTTCATTGGTTTTCTCCTTGTAAACGTAATTGTGGTAGGCAACGCTGCCCTCGGTTTTCACCGTGTCGGTCATAAATTCGTACACGGCGTTGCGCAGCTCCGTTTTGGATGCAAAATTCTTCGGATAAAAGGGGTCGCTCAGCGTAAGCGTTATTAGGGAAGGCAGTTTCTTGAATATTTTGCGCTTTCGGTAGGTAACTGCAAAGGCAACCACGGGTGCATCAAATTTGATGGGGTAGGCAAAGGATGAATCCGCAAAGGGTCTAATCTCGTTGTAGTAGGGCCAAATGTGCGCCTCGGGGTAAATCATTATCACGTTGCCTCTGTTTAGTGAGTTTTTCATCGTGCTCAAAAAGTTTTTGGTTGCGCTAAGCGTCGATGGCAACGGTAATGCACCCAGCATGGGCGTAATTTTCCCAACCGCTGGTATCGATACTCCGTTTGGGTTGGCAACAATCTTTACCGCACGCGGAAAGCACGCCATCGACGGCGAAAACACGTCCGATAGCGCATGGGTGTGGTTGCCGTACAAAAAGTATCCGCCTTTAATTTTCCTTAGGGCTTTTTTGTTTTTGATGCGCAAGCCGTATATTAGCTTGGTAATTACAAAGGCAATCGGCGTTGCAATAATGCGGTACAAAATAAAGCTGCACAGCTTGTACACAAAGCTCTTGCGCTCGTATTTGTATTTGTCGTCAACTACGATGGGCGTAATTTTGTCTTTGGACGAGGCAAAGTCATCGTTTAGCGGGTCGCTGTAGTAAAAAGTTTTCATTCAGGGCATTCTATATTCAAAGTGTACACGCAAAGTAAACTTTTTGCGTAACGAAAATAATTGATACAATTGTGCCCGTTTTGTACAAATTTAAGCACAAAAACGCAATAAACGTTGGCGTGGAGGGGAGTTAAATAAAAGGTACGTATTAGCGTAAAATTCGCCAAAAAACTTTCCAAAAACGCTTGACACGAAAGAGTTGATGTAGTATTATAAGTAGGCTGTCGACAAGAAGGCAGCATGAAGCTTGACAACAGAATAGTAAGAAGAATTGAAACACAGTCAATTTTAAGGAT
>CAYYTD010000116.1:0-3941 GCA_964474475.1 uncultured Oscillospiraceae bacterium
TTTGTAGGTGTATTTACGTTTATGCCGGTTGGACTCAACTATGGTGAAAGTGGAGTATTTCATTCACCTTTAAATTTAATTCAAAAAAGTTCTTTGTTTACAGACGAAGTTTCTACTAAATATGCGGTTGAATTGGATGAAAACACAACGGCAAATTCCGTTGTATCTTTAATCAAATCCAGATTGGCATCCATGTACGGATATTATGGCTGCGAAGTAAAATATGATTCCGCTACCAACATACTCACCGTGTCCGTTCCTAAAACTAGCGATGAAACCAAGAGCTCTGTTAGCGCAATTTTGTCCACTGTTACAGCAACAGGCAAAGTTGAATTATCTACTTCGCAAACGTATAGTGAAGACAGTGTACTTTTAACTACTGAACATCTCAAGAGCGCTTCTTCCAAAACGTACAATGCTTCTGCACAGAATTACTACATCACGGAAGTTAAATTGACCGATGCTGGATCTAAAGCTTTGGCAACAATTTCATCGTCGTCTTATCTTTACGGTTTCGTTGATGGCAGTATAATTAGCCAAGTTGTTCAAAGTTCAGGCATTTTGCAAATGTATTTTAATAGTAAGGCTGATAGCGAACGTATAGCTGCGTACATTAACGGTGGCGTTTTGGGTGCTGAATTGTCTTGGGATGACGACGAAGAAATCGTTAACGATGCAGGCATCGTATGTTTGTGCGTTATCGCTGCATTGATCGTTGCAACGTGGGTATTTTATGCTGTAAGGTACAAAACTCTCGGCGTTTCGGGAATCATCTCTTCTGCAGTTTCCGTTATTTTGTTCACGATAATTTCGGGGTTGATTTATAGCGAAATTTTAAATGCCTTTGCTATTGCCGGCTTTGTTTTGGGTTATGCAATGGTTATGGTATTTACGGTTTCCGTTCTTGAAAAGATCAAAGAGGCTCGTGAAGCAGGCAAGACTTTGTATAGTGCAATATATACTGCATTCTCCACGTCCAACAAACTTAATCTTATTGTCCATGGCATTGCTTTAGTTGTGGGCATCGTATTGTGGCTCATTCCCACAGTCGTTACGGCTCCTCTCGGTTGTGCTCTTACCTACATGGCCGTTTGCTCCTTTATTGCAACGATGGCAATAAATAGGTTGTTTGTAAACGTAATGGCAGCATTGGTGTCATCGGAAAAATAGTTCAGTTTTATTGAAATGAGAACAGCCTTCTATTTTAGAAGGCTGTTTGGTTTTTTATGATATTTCTACGCGTCAATTACACAGTTGTCTAATATGCTTGTTTTCGGTGAGTAAGATGAAAGAAAAATATACACAACGAATCGTCGTTAATCAGGATAATATCGATTACTTAGTGGGGCGAGGTTTCTCTTCTACTGCGGCAAGGTTAATGACGTTTAGGGGAGTTACTGCCGACAATATTCAATCATACGTCAGCAATGATTTAGTTAGGCATGACCCCTTTTTGATGCCCAACATGCGCGAGGCTGTTGAAGTCATTTCTTGTGCCATGGAGAATGATGCCAGTATTTTAATCTATGGTGACTACGATGCCGACGGATTAACGGCGTCATCCATTCTTTATCTGTTTTTTACTGATAACGGTGTTGATTGTGACGTTCTTATTCCAACTCGCGAAGAAGGCTATGGCTTGCATGCCGACAAGGTTGTAAAGGCATTCCAAAATAAGTACTATGATTTAATTATTACCGTTGACTGCGGCATTTCTAATATCGATGAAGTAGCTGCAATCCAAGATCAATTAGGGGTTGAGGTTATTGTTACGGATCACCACGAACTGCCGAATCTGTTGCCCGATTGTATTTGTATCAATCCTAAAATGGGTTATCCCTTTCCAAGCTTGGCAGGGGCAGGCGTTGCATGGAAACTTGTTGAAGCATTAACTAATTTTGAAACTGCAACAAAATATAGCGACTTGGCATGTGTTGGCACAGTAGGCGATATTATGCCTTTGATAGACGAAAATCGAACGATTGTCAATTTGGGGCTCAAACGTAAGACGCACAAGGGACTTTTGAAGTTGGCTGAGCTATCGAAATGTGACAAGCCGTTGTCTTGCTCGGACGTCGCAATGAGAATCGTTCCTCGTATAAACGCTGCCGGCCGAATTGGCGATCCATTGGCTGCATTAAAGGTGTTGTTGTGCAGAGATAAGGTGGACGTTGAAAAGGTTGATCATCTTATTGAACTGAACGAACTTCGCAAACGCACTTTGGATGACATAGTTGCCATGGCCGAATCGCAATGTGATGCTAATCTCATTGCGCAAGAGCGGATGGTTTTCCTTTATGGCGATGACTGGCATCGCGGTGTTTTAGGAATTGTTGCAAGCAGATTTAAGGAAAAATATAATGTCCCCGCAATAATAATGTCAAGGGTTGGCGATGAGTACGTTGGTTCTGCTAGGGGCGTTGATGGCATTGATTTATTTGAAGCGTTTAATAGTGCAAAGGACTGCTTAAGCAGGTTTGGCGGGCACAAAGCGTCAGTCGGTTTTTCTGTCTCGGCAGATAATTTACTATCTCTTAAGAGCCAATTGGCTGATTATTTTAAACAATTCGATGAATCTATCTTTGTAAAGAAGTATTATTATGACGTTGAAATCGGAATTGACGGTACTGCGGAAGAGCTTTGGAAAATATCCGAATTTTTGCAGCCGTTGCTTCCACAAGATAAAGTCGTTTGCCGCATTCGCGGCACTGTGAAATATGCCAATAGCTTTGGCCGGGATTTGTCTCACGTTTCAATCACGCTAGATAACGGTTTGGAATTAAAAGGTTTTTTCAAATATGCAAAAGTCGCTGCACTGATTAAAAATGGTGCAAATATTGATGCAATAATTACCTTAGACTTTGACTCCTATCGCAAAACGACATGCGGCATAATTGAAGATTTAACTTTGTGTAATTCGCTGTGTTTTGATGAGTTTTACAAATTAAATCTCTTGCAAAATTTTACTCCAAAAGCGGAAGTTGCGTTTGTAACTAGTGGTGAAGTAGACTCTATATTGCAATGTGAATCTGTTTGCGTAATTTTTGATAATTACGAAGAGTTTTTGCATTATGAGAGGCTGTTTAATTTTTCACTTTTTGAGTTGAATCAATTTTTTGTTGGTGATGCATTTAGACAAGTCGTCGTGTCGCCTCTAAATGATCAATGCTTTGACCGTTTCGAAACTGTTTTAGTATTTGCAGATGAGCGAATCATTCGCAAATTCTCGGCGAAAAAGGTATTATATTTTAAGAGCGAAATTTCTAACGACGTAGCAAATCAGATCGTTCTATCTCGCGAAGTTTGTTCAAACGTATATTTGGCACTAAAGAATAAGAGCAAATTTGATTCGCTGCGTGGCGTATACGACAAGTATCTGATGTCTAAAATGACATATGAACAGTTTTGCTTGGCGGTACGAGTATTCGAAGAGCTTGGGATAATGAGCGTGACGGACAGATACACGGTCGCCATTGACTCATCTCAAAAAAGAAATCTCGTAGATTCGTCTATTTATTCTATGTTTGCCACAGAATAGTCGTTTTGTTATCTGTGGCGTGTAGGTGAAATATGAATACAGAAAAAGAGAAGGCAGAAGTTACTATAGCTAACTTTTTAGCCAAAGTTAAGCATTATTATCATCCTGCCGATGAGTGTTTAATTAAAAATGCTTTCGCCTTGGCGGAAAAGGCACATAGCGGACAGTTTCGCGCAAGCGGACGCCCGTATATTACTCATCCCGTTACGGTTGCAGATATACTAATTGACATGGGGTTGGACGTGGCTACGATTTGCGCTGCCTTGTTGCATGACACCGTTGAAGACACGTACGTTACCGACGAGGACTTGCGTAATCAATTTGGTGCGGAAATAGCGGACTTAGTGGCTGGTGTTACAAAGCTTGAGAAGATAAAGTTCCACAACAAAGAAGAAGAGCAGGC
>CAYYTD010000117.1:0-3829 GCA_964474475.1 uncultured Oscillospiraceae bacterium
TACAGCAAGAATGTATCAAAAAAAATATAGAAGATTTTTTCAAAGAAAATTTTTTCGCTTGAAAATGCAAAACGCGCCACTCTTGGTTGGCGCGCTATTTGCTGTTATTTGGTATTGTCGATACGTGCAATCGATGTTTGTACCTACAATATTATGCTTGTGCTTATTTTACGGTGCGAAGATTTGCTCGACGTAATCCCAAAGGCTTTTGGCGGCTACGTTGCAGGGTGCGACTAAATCGACTTGTGAGAGAATTTGACCATCGGCATTCTTTAACGTCGCTTTGCCCACCACGTCACCTTGCTTGACGGGTGCTTTGACTTTAGAGGGCAAGTTAAATTCGACATGGCAATTAGAATTTTCCCCTTTGCGCTGGAACAACGCAAGTTGACCGCTGGCAGTAGGCGTTAGGACGTTTTCCGTGCCGCCATCGATGCGAATGCTTGGAATGGCGTCGCTATTGGTTAAATATTTTTTGTTTTCAAAATTGGCAAAACCATAATTGAGCAAGGCGCTTGCCTCGGCAAATCTCGTTTTGCTATCCGGCGCGGCAACCACCACTGCAACGAAGCGTGTATCGCCGCGCTTTGCAGTAACAGCCAAGCAGTGTTGAGCTTCGGAGGTGTAACCCGTTTTGCCGCCGTCGCAACCATCGTAAAACCTTACAAGTTTGTTGGTGTTGGTCATGCCGGTAACTCTGCCGGAAGGGTGGGCGAAATCTTCCATCCAAATTTTGGAACATTGAAAGTATTGAGGATGGCGAATAAGAGCAAGAAACATGACTGCAACGTCGTTTGCGCAAGAAAACTGGCTAATGGAGGGCAGCCCGGTGCAGTTTTCGAAATGGGTATTGGCAAGAGAAAGTTCTTCCGCCTTGTCGTTCATCCTTTGCACAAAGGCATCCACACTGCCGCAAATATGCTCCGCCATGGCAACGCAACTGTCGTTTGCCGAGCATACTATAATAGACTTGACAAGCTCGGATGCCACATAGGTGCTGTCGGCATCTAAAAATACTTGCGAACCGCCCATGGATGCAGCGTTGCTACTTGCCACCACTTTGTCGTCAAGGGAAATTTGCCCACTGTCGACGGCATCGTAAATGCAGAGCAAAGTCATTATTTTGGTCATGCTTGCAATGGGACGTTTTTCGTAGGAGTTCTGCTCCAACAATACTTCGCCGTTTTCCGAAACTAAAATAACTTGCTTGCTGGAATAGGTATTGGCAGGTTGGCAATAGGCAAAAACCGGCAGCAACACCGCAAGGGAAGTTAAAATGCACAAGGTAATTAGAATTGTCTTTTTCACAATGCTACTCCTTCGTTTTTTTGTTAGTATCCGCAAATTGAAGGTAAATATACACTGTAAAAATGAATAAAACCGTAGCAAAAGAGCAAACCGTTTGATTTTACTTCTATTAACCGGAAAACGGAATTATGTGGTGCGAACTAAAATTTGAGCACGCAGGAATATTGAAATAGTTATCGATGTCGCACTAATAAGACAAAGATATATAATACTATTCTATGATTTACGCAAAGTAGAAGTTATTATGCTTGAAATAGTATATTAAATATCTTGAGAACGACGCGCACAAAAGTTGCAAGCAGGTGAAAACGAATAAATTTGAACGTTGGAAAATTAACAAAGGCGCAGTTGAATTTAGTTAATTTAGAAACAAATGAGGGGGTAATTGCGAATAAAAAGTATCCAAGTTGAAGTGTTTACCGTTGAAAATGACTGTTGCTGAAGCTAAAAAGTTGCCACAATGACTTGACGGACTGCTAATAGAGTGAGATAATAGAAAAAACTAAAAAAAGGAGAGTATTTTTTTTGAAATATTTTGGTAAATTGGAGAGTGTATTGTAAACGGGAAGTTTGCAAACACAGCACTGCGACCACTTCCCGTAATTTTGGTTCAAAAAAAAATTAGGAGAAGTAAAAGATGAACGATTTAGTTATTCGTTTAGAAACAGAAAAAGACTACGATAAAGTTGAAAACGTAACCCGAGAAGCATTTTGGAACGTATACCGCCCCGGATGCTTGGAGCACTTTGTACTACACTGCTACCGTTCTCGTGCGGAGTTTATTGCGGAATTGAGCTTGATTGCAGAAAAGGACGGGCAAATAGTTGGCCACGTGATGTATTCCAATGCGGAGTTACTTTGCGACAACGGAAACGTATTGCCCATTGCGACCTTTGGACCGCTGAGCATTTTGCCGACAGAACAGGGCAAAGGTTACGGCTCGGCGCTACTAACTTACTCGATTGGTAAAGCAAAGGAACTTGGCTTTAAGGCAATTGCCATTACAGGCAACTACGATTTTTACAAAAGATTCGGTTTTGTAATTGGCAAAGAGAAAGGCATCCTCTACGCTGACGATCCTACGGCAGATTATTTTTTAGTAAAAGAATTACAGCCGAGGGCGCTTGACGGAATTTTCGCTACGTACAAAGATCCTGAAGGCTACTTTGTTGACGAAAAGCAAGCGGAAGAATTTGATGCGGCATTTCCGCGCAAAGAAAAAGCAACTAATGCCAACCAAATATTTTAGCTAAAACGCAAAAAGGCAGTTGAGAATTTCTCAGCTGCCTTAAAATTTTATTGGTTGATCGTGTTATCACAATAAAATGACCTAAATGCCCTGCACTACTTCTTTGACGTTTGCATGAGTACATTGGCTTACAAATTCTTTTTTGTCCATCCAGCCGACGGAAATCATTCGGCTTTCCTTTGCCAGCGGATAACCTTGCCTTGTAACTTGAAAAAGAAAGGGAACGATGGTTTTGCGAATAAACTTATTGGGCGGAGTTAAGAATTCGTAAGAAAAATGCGCAAGCTCTTTGACTAAATTTTCTTCGCCTATGACGACGTTGGTTTCTTCAAAACACTCTCTAATTGCCGTTTGCACCAAGGTTTCGCACTCTTCCTTGTGCCCTTTTGGCAAAGAGAGCGTTTCTTTGCCGTAAATCATCTCTTTGGTTGCAAGAATTTTGTCTTCAAACAGCACCACCGCCATTGCGCTCAATTCTTCCGTTGCTTTGGTGGGATTGATAAATTGCGATGCGCTTGAACGAATTTCGTCCACGTTCAAAACTGAGTCGTTAAGCTGCAAATTGTATTTGTGCCTTTCGATGCCCAAAACGTGGTTGGAATACTTGGAACCAGCAAACCACTTTTCGAAACAGGAGAGAAAATCGGGTGATTGCTCTTTGCTGCCGTAAATGCCGATGACAAACAACTTTTTTAGCACGTTTTCATACTTGTCTTCGTTGTGCATAAAGTAATCTTGACTTCTTTCGTTAAAGGCAAAATACAAAGAGGACGGGTTGCCGCAATACATTGGCACTAGCAAAATAATCTTTTGGTAATCGTTAGCCTTTTGCCAAATATCGTCACTTTGATACTTGCAATTGCCTGCAAAGCACTCGTAGTTGCAGTTTGCGCAGCCGTGAGCGTTTAAATCTCGATAATAAATAATTTTGTCGCCATTTTTGGCAAGAAACTTGGCAAGTTGGTCGCAATTGCCGTCCTTTCGCGCGGAAAAACTAATGAATAGGTTCATACAAACACCCTCGAATATTCTTTAAGTCATTAATTGAATTATACCACAAAGCGGCGGAATCTTCAACGCATTAGACGCCAATGTAACCTTTTTATTTGAAAAGAAAAAAGGTCTGGCAATTTGCCAAACCTTGTTTTGTTTCTGTATGCCACTACCCATTTTGATACAATTTTCGTACACCCTTGAATTTTTGCGTACACCTTGTAAAAAATGCGTACAGTTAGTAAATTTTGCGTACACCTATAAATTGGAATTTGTCAA
>CAYYTD010000118.1:0-3786 GCA_964474475.1 uncultured Oscillospiraceae bacterium
CAATAGCTTCCGCAGCGTCCTCTTTGGGTTGGTCGGCAATAACAACGTACCCCACAAATTGACCGTTTTTGGCAACGTACACAACCGTTCCGCCCTCACAGGGAAGGTATTGCACACCGAACTCGCTCATCAGTTTTTCGTTTCCGCACAAAATTTCGTCACTGCCGCAGGTTGCTTTAATGCCCTTGCCGGCAATTTCCGTGGTTTGCGCGGCGGCTGTCGGGCTAGCCTCTTTGCAAATAGATAGCGCAATGGGGTGGTTGCTGTACTGCTCGGCAATGGCGGCAATTTCCAGCACCTTTTGTGCCTTTTCTTCGGGGTACACTTTGGTCACTACAAAGTTGCCCTTCGTTAGCGTGCCCGTCTTGTCAAAGGCGAAAATATTTGCTTTGGCAAGCGTTTCAAGGTAGTTGCTACCCTTCACAAATACGCCTTCCTTGCTTGCGGCGGCAATTCCGCCAAAAAATCCCATCGGTACGGAAATAACCAACGCACAGGGGCAGGATACGAACAAAAACATCATTGCACGGCGCAGCCAGGTGGTCCAGCTTGCATCAAAGTCAGGTCCAAATACACCGGTAAGCCCCAGCAAGGGTACCGCAACGCCCAGCAGTAGTGCAAGGCACACCACGATGGGGGAGTACACACGGCTAAACTTGGTAATAAAGTTCTCCGCAGGCGCCTTTTGCTCGGTGGCGTTTTCCACCAAATCCAAAATTTTCGCCACGGTGCTTTGGTCGTAAAGCCCCGTAACGGATATTTTCAACACGCCATCGCAGTTGATGCAGCCGGAGTACACTTCGTCCCCCGCCTTGGTCTTGCGTGGCACGCTTTCCCCCGTAATGGCGGAAGTGTCCGTCATGCATTCACCCTCTACCACAACGCCGTCAAGGGGGATTCTCTCCCCTGCCTTTACAATAATGATTTCTCCAACGGCAATTTCCGACGGGTGCACGTCGATTTCCACGCCGTCACGCAGCACAGTTGCGCTTTCGGGGCGGATGTCCATCAGCGCGGCAATGTTTTTGCGGCTTTTGCCCACCGCGTAACGCTGAAACAGCTCTCCCGTTTGGTATAATAGCATCACCGCAACGGCATCGGCATATTCTCCAATAAAGAAGGCGCCCACCGTGGCAATGGTCATCAAAAATTCCTCGTCAAATAGCCTTCCGTGGAAGATTTTCACCACGGCACCAAAGGCAACGTCGTAGCCTATCAGGGCAAAAATCGCTGCAAATACGTACGGCTCAACGGCGGCAGGTATAACATCCGTCCATTTGAGTGTTAGCGCCGCAACGTACAGCAGTGCGGCAACTATTATTCTCACAAGAGTTTTTTTGTTGGTACTCATAGTTAAATCTTCAAGCGGCAGTCGGGCTCTATTTTGCGGCAAACTGCCTTTACTTGCTCAATTATATTTTCGGCGTTTTCGTCGTCAATTTCCAACGTCATTTTTTGAAACATAAAGTTGACCGATGCCGAACGCACTCCGTCAATTTTTTTAATGCCCTGTTCCATCTTCATTGCACAATTTGCACAGTCCAGGTTGTACAAAGGTATTACTTTTTTCATATTTTCTCCTATTCTCGGCTGCTTTTAGCAGATTCTGCGTGTTTTGTGCACGCTTTTTGCCTGCTTTGCCGCAAGCCCTTTGTTTATTTCGGTTTGTTAGATTTTTTTGCGCCTTTTTGCGGATTTTTTTGCCGCAAGCACGGTCGTTTGCAGTCGCGCAGGTTGCCTTTCGGCTATTCTTTCACATGTTCCAACGCAAGGTTGATAATTTTGTACACGTGGTCGTCGTCAAGGCTGTAGTAAACTTCCTTGCCGCTGCGCCTGTTTTTTACAAGTTTTGCTTGCCGCAAGATGCGCAACTGGTGGGATACAGCCGATTTGGTCATGTTTAGCACCGTCGCAAGGTCGCACACGCACAATTCCGCCTGGCTAATTGCCGACAAAATGCGTATGCGCGTAGAGTCGCCAAAAATTTTGAAGAGTTCCGCCGCATCGTACAGCAAATCTTCGTCCGGCATATCCACGCAAACCTTTTCCACAAGCTCGTGATGTACGTGTTCGTAATCGCAACACAAGTTTTTGTCTTCCATTTTTCCTCCGATATTTCAACCGCCTGTTTTTTGCTCGTATGAGCCCTTTTTCGCTGGTCCTAATATGAGCCTTTTCACTTATCCTATTTTCCGATTTATTCCGCGATTTCAAAAAAAACAAACAGTTGAATAATTGTTCAACTGTCCACATTATATGCCCCACACAGCCCTATGTCAACCGTTTTGCAGGATATTTTTTCAATTTTCCCAAACTTTTTTATTTTTTTTGTTTTTTCCCGATTTTTAAACCTTTCTTTTTTTTCTCCAAATTTTTTCGACTTTTCGATTTGTCACTCGTCGGTAGTGCAACCAATTCCACCAAATCGCCTTGCCGCCATCACGCTTTCGTTGCAAGTAGAATTCGCCTTTTCCACTTTTCTCTATGTTTTTCGACCTTTCAATTACTTTACTGAAAGCAGTAGTGTGTCGAACTCCCAAAAATTGCAAAAAAAAGATTGCCCCTTTCAAGTAATCCCGTTCGCCCAAACTTCCCTTGCCGCCGCGCTTTTGCACCTAGCATGCTCACAGCCTTTGCCACAGCGCGCTTTGTGTCCGTGCCTGCATGCAGTCCTCACTTTTCAAGGGGTGGTGCGTTTTCCGCAAAAAAAGGATTGCAATTTGTTGCAATCCCTTGGTGTTATGCAAATAATTACGCAATAGGCGTAACGTTAGAAGCGCGAAGTTTTCCGTTTCTTGCATCCGTTTCCACTTCAAAAGAAACTTTTTGACCGTCTTGCAAGGTCTTGAAGCCTTCCGTTTGAATAGCGGAGAAATGAACGAACACGTCCTCGCCGCCTTCGTCGTTGGAAATAAATCCGTATCCTTTGCTTGCATTAAACCATTTAACCGTACCCGTCATCTGTGGTACCTCCAAAAAAATTTGTAACCGACATCGAGAATTAAGACTGCTATGTGGGTATTACCCTACGTGTGTAGCGTAACTATTCTATTCCATTACCAATCTATTATATAGCCAAAAGTTAAAATAGTCAATAGATAATCTTAAAAAAGAACGGCAAATGTTAAAATATTTTTATATTGTGTAAAATTATTGTAAAACGGACAATTTTCGCGCAAACGAAATCATCCGTTCCCTTTGCCGCTATCCCCTTGCCACCGTCCGCCGCCCGTGTTTTGGCGATTTTCCATTGCGGATGTGGTGCAGTCACGCGGCTTTCGCTTCAATCGGCGCCGAGTTTTTGTGATTTAATATATTATCACACAATCATTTTTCTCTCGGCTATCTATTTGGGAACTCAATGTGCCCTTGTATTGATGTTCTTTCCTGCCGCGGCTCCTTTGTTTATCTTTCCCAAGTTCGCAGCGTTTTGCTTTCCCATTGACACCGTCCGCCCACAAAAAAACGGACAAAGCGCTCTTGCTTTGTCCGTAATTCGTTTAATAATGCTATTGTTGCACCCTTTCCGTGCCATTTTTCGTACTCATCTTGCAGGCACGTTTTGAAATTCTTCGCACGCATTTTGCACATGAACGCTTTCGGTGTGCGCTCTGCACGCTTTCGATGTTCGCACTGCACACATTCCGTGCTCATTTTACATTCAAATTTTGCAGGTTTTTCGTGCCAGTTTTTCTCCGCCTTTCAAGCAAATTGCTTTGTAGCAAGGGTTGCGGTAGTGCGTTTGTGTCCATTTTACACCGCAGGCAGCACCCACAGGGCAATTCC
>CAYYTD010000119.1:0-549 GCA_964474475.1 uncultured Oscillospiraceae bacterium
GTGCGCCAAGAACGCCAAGAGGTATCACTGCCAAGGCGTAAATGGTAATATCGTACGGGTCATATCCGCGTTTTTTGAAAAACTTTGCAGCAACCAATATTGCCAAGCACATACCGGTTACTATTGCCAAAGCGTACAAATATATGTCAAATCCAAATACGGTTATTGCAGGATGCGAAGTATGCCATTTGAATCCAAAATTTTTGTTGCCAAAAACATATTCGCTGCCAAGCACCGCCAAGTTACAAATACTGTTCAAAACCAAATCCTCTTGAATTGTCTTATTCATTATTTTACTCTCAATCGCCAACGATGTCAAATGAACAAGCATTGTTTAAACGGGCGACAACAACGTTTTGCTACTTGTACAATTAATTGACGTATGAAAGGGGTGACAAAGTACTGGATTATATGCTATAATTTTAAAAACAAAAATTTGTTACGTTAAAACCATTCAACAAAACAGGCGGTACACTATGTTAGATAATAATGAAAACACACCACTTCCAAACGATTCTTTGACCGAAAGTGAGCATACTGCCGCCAATT
>CAYYTD010000119.1:559-3755 GCA_964474475.1 uncultured Oscillospiraceae bacterium
ACAAGCGAAAGAAAACTCTCGTGCCGAATCTATTAGGAAAAGGAAAGAGAAAATCCAACGCGCAAAGCAAAATAGAAAACTCCGCAAAGAGCAAATAGCCTTGCGCAGAAAAGAAAGATGCGAACTTAGGCAAAAGCAAAAGGAAGAACGCGCTCAAAAGGCGGAACTGGCGCTGAGTGATGAAGTCAAGTTGGAACGCCAACTTTTGCAGCTTGCAAATACTCAACGCGACAATCGCAAGTGGTACAAGCTAGACAACGCCGCTCTCGTCTATCCGCTAACCGCACGAAAAGAAAGCATATCGGTATTTCGACTTTCCGTCTTAATGAAAGAAGAGGTCGATCCGATAACATTACAATTAGCCGTTAACGATGTTGTTGCTCGCTTCCCGACTATTTGCGGTTGCGTCAAGAGCGGATGGTTTTGGCCATTTATAGACAAACCGTCAACACCGATACTTGTTAAAAAGCAAACCAAAGTGCCCGGGCGGCCAATGAAATTAGATTCAAGACGGAGCCAAATCAGAGTCAACTACTTTGGCAAACAAATTGCCGTTGAGTTTTTTCATTCGGCAACAGATGGAAACGGCGGCATCGTTTTCTTAAACTCTCTCGTGCGCAGGTATTTGCAACTAAAAGGTTACAATACCGACACGATTAACTGCTTCGACTACAGAGACTTGCCCACACTTGATGAAATTAGAGATAATTTTTCACGCATAGCAGTGAAGAAAAACCCACCGCCTTGTCCCAAGAACGTAAAAAGTACTCAAATTAACGGCACTCTATTACCTAACAAACGCTACATGACTATGCGCGCTGTTTGCAGTGCGGAACAATTGCACAACGTTGCCAAAAGATACAACGCCACCGTTACGGAATTTATCGGCGCACTACAGCTAATGTCACTAGCAAAACTAATAGAAATGACGGGAAGCAAAAATGACAACCCGATACGCATTCTCGTTCCCGTCAATTTGAGAAAAAGATACGGAGTTGAAACAGTCCGTAATTTTTCCAACTATATATTCTATCAATACAACGGACAAGACAACCTAACCGACGTAATTTTGGACGTACAACAACAGGCAAAAGAACAACTTACCGATGAGTACTTTGCAGGTATGGTCAGTTTTAACTACAACAGCGGGCAGCATCCTTTGCTTAAAATTGTACCTTACGGATTAAAGTCTTTAATTCTAAAATCTGTGGTTAAAAATGTGGGGGACGGAGTAGTTAATTGCTCCACACTGTCCAACCTGGGCGTTATAGCTGCCCCCACGGAATTCAAAGATCACGTTTTGCGTTACGATTTTATGCTTGGCAGGCCCGCAAAAAATACAGTAAACTTTACCATCGCTACTTACAATAACGTTTGCGTCATTACACAAACAAATCCTTTTGCCGAAAAGGATTGCGAAAGGCACTTTTTCCGAACGCTCTCTAACCTCGGCGTAGATTTAGCAATGGAAAGCGATATTTGGGAGGAAATACGATGAAATACTGTTCAAAATGCAAAGTGAACGTGAATCATCAACTTAATAATTGCCCGATTTGCGGAGCTTACTTAGATGAGCATTTCGACAACGACAACTGCGAAATTTACAAAGATATGGACAGCGTTGTTGAAAGCCCGATACTACACGAAAGCACTCAAGTGCCGTTTTTCAAGCATAAGTTCAACTTACTCCTGCTCACAATTGCAGTAATGTCCGTTATAGTAAACTTACTATTTACTCCGTCAACGTATTGGTCGTTTTACGTTGCAACAACGGCGCTATTCGGGATTTTTGCCGTAATGTCGCCAATAAACAACAAGTCCAAACTCGTCAAACTCATTTTTAGAATAATACCGATGATAACGTTATACGCCATCGCTTTGGAATTAGGCATTTGCAAATGGCATTACAAATGGTTCACGGCGGAATACGTTTTACCATTTATTTACGCCGGTTGGATAATAGTAATAGACCTCTTAGTGATTTTTAGGCGCAATCAAAACAAACAGTTGTTTTCCGCTTTGATTTTTTGCACCATGTTTGCCCTCTGCCCACAAATTGGTTTTTGGATCGCATCCATTTGGAACGTAAAAAGCGCAACGTTAATACCCATGATAGTATTCTTCGCTGCAATACTTAACGTGGCAGTCGTTATGATCGTCTGCAATCGCTCCCTCAAGGACGAAATGGAACGCAACTTGAATTTATAGTCAAATAAACGAATATAACACCAAAAGGCGACACAAACGTGTCGCCTTTTATATTTGCATAATTGTATTTACTTGCAATAGCAACTAAATAATCCCCTCAACGTAGCTTGAGGCATCGAACGGCATAAGGTCATCGATTCCTTCGCCCACACCAACGTAATACACAGGAATATCCATGTCGTGCTTGATTGCCAAGACAACACCGCCTTTTGCCGTGCCGTCCAACTTTGTGAGTACAATACCGTCAATATCTATTGCCTCGTTGAATACTTCCACCTGTTGAATTGCATTTTGCCCGGTAGTGGCATCCAACACTATCAGATTCTTTCTGTCTGCTTGCGGAAATTCACGATCCACCACACGATCAATCTTTTTCAGCTCTTCCATGAGATTCTTTTTGTTGTGCAAGCGACCTGCGGTATCAATCAGCACCACGTCCGTGCCCCTACTCTTGGCAGAAGATACTGCGTCAAACACCACTGCTGCAGGGTCAGAGCCTTCTTCGTGCTTAATAATCCTAACCTTTGCACGATTAGCCCAAACCTCAAGTTGCTCACTCGCTGCAGCACGGAAGGTATCCGCCGCAGCAATAACAACAGACTTACCTTGCTGAACGAAAATATTTGCCAACTTACCGATGGTAGTAGTTTTGCCAACGCCGTTAACACCTGCAACCATTATTACGCAGGGATATTCACATTCCAACTTCTCGTCACCAAGTATATCGCACAATACTTGCCTCAAATACATGTTTGCTTTTTTTGCGTCGGAAACACTGTCTTTCCTCATGCGCATGCGCAACTCATCGATAATTGCCTCGGTGGTATCTTCGCCAATATCACTACCAAGAAGTATAAACTCCAGTTCCTCGTAAAAATCTTCGTCAAAGATGCCTCGTTTAAACAACTCGTTTAGTTTAAAACCGATTTGCTGCTTGGTTTTC
Organism: uncultured Oscillospiraceae bacterium; assembly: GCA_964474475.1. Classification (GTDB taxonomy): domain Bacteria; phylum Bacillota; class Clostridia; order Christensenellales; family CAG-314; genus Fimimonas. The sequence continues at coordinate 3,711 of CAYYTD010000119.1, forward strand.
TTTAATCCGTCAATTATTTTCTGAAAAAATCCCATTTCAATCCTC
>CAYYTD010000120.1:0-3708 GCA_964474475.1 uncultured Oscillospiraceae bacterium
TATGAAAGAAGAATAGACAAAATCAATGCCGAACTTGCAAAATACGGACTTAAAAGCCTTGAAGAGGCTCGTGAAATCTGTCTTGAAAAGGGCGTAAATGTAGAAGAAATAGTAAAGGGAGTTCAACCTATTGCATTTGAAAATGCCGTTTGGGCGTACACTCTCGGTTGCGCAATCGCCTTCAAAAAGGGCGTAAAAACCGCTGCCGAAGCTTCGGAATGCATCGGTTTGGGCTTGCAAGCATTTTGCATCCCCGGAAGTGTTGCCGACCAACGTAAAGTCGGCTTAGGTCACGGAAATCTCGGAGCAATGCTCCTTCGTGAAGAAACGGATTGCTTTGCTTTCCTTGCCGGTCACGAATCCTTTGCAGCAGCCGAAGGCGCAATTGGTATTGCACGTAATGCAAACAAAGCACGCAAAAAGCCTTTGCGCGTTATTTTGAACGGACTCGGCAAAGACGCCGCTTACATTATTTCTCGTATTAACGGGTTCACTTACGTCGAAACTAAGTACGACTATTACACAGGCGAACTCACCATAGTTCGCGAAGTACCTTTCTCGGACGGCGAACGCGCAAAAGTACGTTGCTATGGCGCCGACGACGTTAGCGAAGGTGTGGCAATTATGCGTCACGAAAAGGTAGACGTATCCATCACCGGTAATAGCACCAACCCCACTCGTTTCCAACATCCCGTTGCAGGAACGTACAAAAAGTGGTGCATCGAAAACGACAAAAAGTATTTCTCCGTTGCTTCCGGCGGCGGAACGGGACGCACTTTGCATCCGGATAACGTAGCGGCAGGTCCTGCTTCTTACGGCATGACGGATACCATGGGACGTATGCACAGCGACGCTCAATTTGCAGGCAGTAGCTCCGTTCCCGCTCACGTAGAAATGATGGGCCTTATCGGAATGGGCAACAACCCGATGGTAGGTGCAACCGTTGCTTGTGCCGTTGAAGTGAGCCTTGCAAAATAGTTTGTTCGTTGTTATCAAACGGACTTTACTATCGTTGCAATACTAATCACGCAATTTGATATTACAAAAGATGTGCGGCTGTTGAGTTTATTCAACAGCCGCGTTTTAATTTGCGTATGATTATCCTTGAACTTATTTGCATCGCTTTGTCGTTGCATTTGCACAGTTAGATGTCAATGTAAAAAGCAAACGTTAGCTTCGCTATAGCATGTCTTTCATTCTTTCCAAACAGCTTTCTTCAAAACGCAACACTTGTTTTATTAGTGTAGCAACTTCCGGATGAATGTCTTTTCTTTCGCGTGAAAGTCGATACAAATCGATAATGCCGTTTAGCGTACCTTGCATCATTATTTTTGCAACGTGAGTTGTGCTTTTGTCGGCAATCATTTTAGTCTTAATTCCGATATTTGCCATTGCAATGGCGGCTTTCGGCGCAGGAGTCGGGTCAAAGTTCAGCGATTCCGCAATGGCATCAGCTTGTTCCACGTAGCTGTCGTACTGTTCAACCTGTTTGTGTAGGCGTTTGGTAAAGTCAACGTTTTCCACGTATGGTAGCAACGTTTTGACGGTGTCTTGTGCCATTGTTACGTTTTTATAAAGGTCCGAAATGGTTTCTTGCGTGTTTTGAACGTTGCAAGTATTTTCGGTGCTTTCTTCGGTGGTATAGTCCGTACTGTCGTTATTCATGTTTACCTCTCGTTTTTTTGCCTTTTTGCTTGTTTTTAACGTCGTCGAATTCCACGTCTAAGTGAAAGTCTTCGTTTTGCACTTCGGGGTTGAACTCGTCAAATAGTCGGTTGCGGCAGGTTTCGTAGTTTGCATAATATTCGTGGTTGTTTTGCTTGCTTTTTGTCACAGTATGCCTCCGTATTGGTATATTATTTGTTTCGGTTAGTGTTTGTTGTGAATCGTAGCAACGGTGCGCAAATGGGCTTTTTATACAGTGTTAGCAAATAAGCAGGTTATTATACATGCCGCAGGTGATTAAAGCAAAGGCAGAAAAATAATCAAAAAACTTTGTAAAGCCGTCGTTTTCGGTTGACAAATATTTGCCAGTAATATAAAATATACAACGGCCGCATAAAATGGGTTATTTTGTCAAGCATCAAACGATTCTTGTTCGGTTTGGTCACCCTTGTTTAGCGAGTCTCTGATACGGGAGGTAAAAACATGTACGCAATTGTTAAAGCCGGCGGTAAACAATACAAAGTTACCGAAGGTCTTGTATTCGAAACGGAGCTTATGAACGTAGAAGTTAACGGCACTGTAGAACTTGAAGCCGTTCTCGTTGCAGACGAAAACAACGTGCTCGTTGGTGAAAAAGCCGCAAGCGCCAAAGTTGTTGCAACCGTTGTAGAACACGGAAAGGGCAAGAAGATCAACATCTTCACCTACAAGGCTAAGAAAAACATTCGTAAGCGTCAAGGTCACAGACAACCTTACACAAAGCTTAAAGTGCAATCTATCACTATCGCCTAATGACTGATATTACACTAAGGCGACAAGACGGCAAAATAGTTGAAGTAACTGCTTCGGGGCATACGGGGTACGGCGAGTCCGGTGAAGACATTGTGTGCGCAGGAGTGTCCACCCTCATTCAATCGGCTCTTTTGGGGTTGTTGCAAGTGGTGGGAGTCAACGTAAAATATACCGTCGATGAACAACAAGGCTCACTAAAGTTTACTTTGCCTAAAAATCTAACTGAAGCGGAACGTCACGATTGTGATATAGTGCTCAACACTATGCTTTGCGGTCTTCAAGATTTTTACACGGAGTATTCGGACTTTATCAATTTGGAGGTAATTTGATATGATGTTTATTAAATTGCAATTGTTCGCCCACAAAAAAGGTATGGGCTCAACCAAAAACGGACGTGACAGCGAAAGCAAACGCCTCGGTGCAAAACGTGCCGACGGTCAATTTGCCAAAGCAGGTAATATTCTCGTAAGACAAAACGGTACGCACTTCCATCCCGGCAGCAACGTCGGTATCGGCAAGGACGACACTTTGTTTGCTCTTATCGACGGCGTTGTAAAATTTGAGCGCTACGACAAAACGAGAAGACAAGTATCCGTTTATCCCGTTGCAGAATAGTTAACAGGGTTATTTTACAAGCCAAAGTATTTGCTTTGGCTTTTTTATTTACGACGGTTTGGCAATAATTACCGAAAAGGGCAAAGTCAGTCGCGTTTAGACACTATTTGCATTTTTCAATCACTGTTTTGTCGGTATAATGGGCAATGCGGCTTGGCAAATTCGTCGGGTTAATATTTACGAAGGAAGTATTGTTATGAATTTGCCATTGGCATTCTCTTATTCCGACGAATTTTTCAACGTGGTGGACACGCTAACTTGCGGTCAGTTGTTCCGTTACAAAGATCTTGGTAGCGGCAGGTACGGATTGTGGTCGCAAGACAAGTACGCCGAGGCGGAGCAGCACGACGGAAAGGTTTTCGTTTATGCGCTTGACGGAGATTATTTTTGGCGATATTTTGATTTGGACGAAGACTACGCAAGCAAAGTAAAGCGTATTGCCGAAGCGGCACCGATTATGCAGTTGGCATCTCAAGGCGGCAAGGGAATACGCATTTTAAAGCAAGATCCCGCCGAAACGGTTATCAACTTTATTATTTCAGCCAACAACAATATCAAGAGAATTCAACTCATCATCGAGCGTATATGCGCTGCTTTGGGTGAGCAAACGGAGTTCGGATACGCTTTTCCGTCCGT
>CAYYTD010000121.1:0-3645 GCA_964474475.1 uncultured Oscillospiraceae bacterium
ATAAATAATTATAAACACATGGCATCGAACCTTGTGGTAAATTTTTAGAACCGCTACAAACAAAAAAAAGGCAAATGCGGCTATGGAAAACCGAATTTGCCTGTGAAAATGATACTATGCGTGTAATAGTAGCGTGCGTTTTGCGTAAAAAATAGAATAATTTGGGGTGTTTTGGGGTGAAAAATAGCCAAAAGCGGAATTTGGCTAAACAGACGATTAGTTAAAATATTTCGTTTTGAAAATTTGAAAGTTTTTCAGAATTAATTAAAATTCAAAGTTGATTAGAAATGTTAATTAGACTTAAAAGCTGATTGTAAAAAAATTGATTTTAAGTTTGAATAGTTTTGAAAGCCGATTGGTTAAAAAAAAATGATTTTAAGGTTGATTAGACTTAAAAGCTGATTAGTTAAAAAATTTGCTTTCAAGGTTGATTAGTGTTGGAAGTAGGCAAGTTTTCAAAATTGATTCAAATTCAAGATTGATTAGACTTGCAAGCCGATTGATTAAAAAAATTGATTTCAAAGTGGATTAGTCTTGGAAGTTGAGAAGTTCTGCAAGAATGGAGTTGAGAACGTAGAACTTGTGCGCAGGGACGAAAACATTGCCACCACTCTCCACCAAAAAGCCTTGAGCCATCAGCTTGGCGGCGGCAGGGAAAAGGGTGTGGAAGTCCGTGCCGAAACGCCGAGAAAACCCATCAAGGGATATGCCGCTTGAAAGTCGTAAGCCCAGCATGACAAATTCGTTGGCTTGGTTGACAGGGGTGACGACTTCGGAAAAATCGACGGGATTAGGACTATCGATATACTCCGTGACGGAAGATACGTTGGTGAAGCGAGTGCCGTTGACGAACCCGCTTGCAGATGCGCCGAACGCGTAATACTCCCCCTCTTGCCAGTAGTTGAGATTGTGGCGGCAAGGGTAACCGTCCTTGGCAAAGTTGGATACTTCGTACCGTGCAAAACCTGCCTTGTGCAGTGAAGAAAGTGCGTAGTCGTACATGTCCGCAAGAGTGTCGTCGTCGTGAGGAAAGTGCCGAGCGCAGTAGTCGGCAAAAGGCGTGCCTTGGTGAAGTTCCAGCGCGTAGACGGAAACGTGGGTGAGCGGCAGGCTTGCAACGGTATCCGCCGAGTGGCGAAAGTCGGCAAAACTCTCTGGCAAGCCCAAAATGAGATCGGCGTTGACGTTGGTGATGCCGCAGGAGTGAGCACAAGCAAGCGCCTGCAAAAAATCGGCATAGTTGTGCAAACGCCCTATGCGGCGAAGGGTGGAATCGTTGACACTTTGCAAGCCGAAGCTGATGCGGTTAACCCCCACTTGCGCCAAAGAAGAAAGCAGGGTGCTATTGGTGCTTTCCGGGTTGCATTCCACGGTGATTTCCGCATTGGGGGCAAAGGGGAACTTGGCACGCAGGCGATCGATGAGCGTGACAAGTCGAACTTCACCTACCGACGAGGGAGTGCCGCCGCCGATGAAAAGGGTATCGATGACGGTGCCGTCCACCACAGTGCAATTGTCGATTTCGTCGAAAAGGCGGTTGAAGTAGGCATCCACCAAAGAAAAATCCGTACAAGAACAAAAGGCGCAGTAACCGCACCGCGCCTTGCAAAAGGGAATATGCACGTAAATTGCATTGGGTTTGTTCATGTTTTTGGGATATTATGTGTGTGATAGTAGTATAATTTTGGGCGCGTTGCACCATTATTGCGGCGTTATCGGAAAGATAAAGGGGCAAAGGCAGGGATTTTCATAAGTATTCGGGTTGAGGAAAGTTCCACCGCTATTAAAGCAGTAAGTTGCCAAACAAACAGTGATTGCCAAATAAACGGTGAATTGGCAAACAAGCGATGATTGGCAAACAAACGGCGAATTGCAATGAAAAGTTGGCGGCTGATTAGATTGCGCAAAAAATCTGCGTTGAAAATACTTGTGAAAACACGCAAAAAGGCTATTCGTCGATTTTGAGAATGGACATGAAGGCTTCGCTGGGGACACTGACGGAACCAACTTGGCGCATACGCTTTTTGCCTTCCTTTTGCTTTTCGAGCAGTTTCTTTTTGCGGGTGATGTCGCCGCCGTAGCACTTGGCAAGAACGTCTTTGCGCAGTGCCTTGACAGTCTCTCTTGCGATAATTTTGTTGCCGATGGCTGCTTGAATGGGAATTTCAAACATTTGGCGCGGAATTGCCTCTTTGAGTTTTTCGGCGATTTGTCTGCCACGGGCGTAGGCACGCTCTTCGTTGACGATGATGGACAAAGCATCGCACACTTCGCCGTTGAGCAGCATGTCCATACGCACCAATTTGCCGCTTACGTACCCCTTGAGTTCGTAATCTAAACTGGCGTAGCCGCGTGTGCGTGACTTGAGAGTGTCGAAAAAGTTGTAGATAATCTCATTGAGCGGAATGTCGTAAGAAAGCTTGACACGTTTGGTGTCCAAATAGGTCATGTTGACAAACACGCCGCGCTTGTCTTGGCACAAGCCCATTACATCGCCGACGTATTCGGGCGGGCAAAAGACGTCTGCCGAAACAATCGGCTCTTCTACGTGCTCGATGCTGGTTGCAGGGGGCAACTTGGTGGGGTTGTCGATCATGAGCACTTCGCCCTGTGTGGTGAAAACCTTGTACACTACGCTTGGCGCCGTGGTGACTAAGTCCAAATCGAACTCGCGCTCCAGCCTTTCTTGAATGATTTCCATGTGCAACAGCCCCAAAAAGCCGCAGCGGAAACCAAAGCCCAGTGCAACGGAGGTATCCGGCTCATAAGAGAGGGCGGCATCGTTGAGTTTGAGCTTTTCGAGAGCATCTTTTAAGTCGTTATACTTGCTTCCGTCGGCAGGGAAAATGCCGCAAAAGACCATGGGTTTGACTTCCTTGTACCCCTTGAGCTGGCTTTGGCAAGGGTTGTCCGCATCGGTGATGGTATCGCCCACTTTGGTATCCGATACCGTTTTGATACTGGCGCAAATGTACCCAACGTCGCCTGCAGAAAGCTTGGCAACAGGCTTCATGCCGGGGGCAAAAATGCCCACTTCCGTTACGTCGAAGGTTTTGCCCTTTGTTTCAAACATTTTGATGCGAGTACCCACCGCCACTTGACCTTGCACTATTCGGGTGAAAATGATAACGCCCTTGTAGTTGTCGTACTGGCAGTCGAAAATGAGCGCTTGAAGGGGAGCAGAATCGTCCCCTTGCGGAGCGGGAATCAAATCGACGACGGCATCCAACACGTCCTTGATGTTGAGCCCTTCTTTTGCCGAAACAAGGGGAGCGTTGCTGGCATCCAGCCCTATTGCCTCTTCTATTTCCTTCTTTGCGCCCTCAATATCCGCCGAGGGAAGGTCGATTTTGTTGATGACGGGGATGATTTCCAAGTCGTTTTCGATAGCCAAATAGCAGTTGGCAAGAGTTTGCGCCTCTACGCCCTGCGAAGCATCCACCACCAGCAAGGCGCCTTCGCAAGCGGCAAGGGAGCGGGAAACTTCGTAGTTGAAGTCGACGTGGCCGGGAGTGTCGATAAGGTTGAGTTCGTAATCGACGCCGCCTTTGTTGTAGGTCATTTTGACAGGGGTGAGCTTAATGGTGATGCCACGCTCACGCTCGATGTCCATGGAATCCAACAGCTGATTTTCCATGTCCCTCT
>CAYYTD010000122.1:0-3581 GCA_964474475.1 uncultured Oscillospiraceae bacterium
AGCACACTCTTGATAATATTACAATAACAAATTTAATCAAAAAGTAAATATCTACAAAAAAAATCTACTTGCACTACGCAAATGCAACCTGCAATCTTGAAGGGACACCATACAAATCAACACCACGCAAAAGGACACGGCGCACAAGGCAGCATTGCACAACGATGGCAATAGCTAACGCATTACTGCTTGCCGAAAGAGAACGCCATCCTGCGCAACCGCCGAACAACCTGCGCAACCGCCGCCCTAACAGCCCCAACAAGCCGTGCCGTTTACACGATATGCCTAAAATTGGGCGTCATTAGGTGAGGAACGTACTGCAACAGCTCCATTACCACGGTGAGCTGCGCTTCCACCTGCTTAAAGTCGCCCTGCTCCACGTAGGCTTGTGCCTCGGCAAAGCGCAGGTTGATTTCGTAAACGTCCGTGTGGGGAAGGAAAATTTCGCTCGTTTCACGCAGTTTTACCCACTTGGCGCGAAAATCCTCGAAAGTTTCTAACGAAAGGGTGCCTTGGTCGCACTCGTCTAGCACTTTGCCGCACTCTTCGGCAAGCAATTTGTACTCGTTGCCCAGCAAAAGCACCTCCAAAACGCCGCAAGCAAGCACCACCAACAGCACTATGAGCCCTATCCAAATGTTTTTAGTCACGGTGCACCTCCGCATCGGCAAAAATTACGCCCTCCGTGTAGGTTTGCAGGGCTATGCGGTCGTTGCCGTCCACCGTTAACAACAGCACGTTCTTCAGCTTGGCACCGTATCCGTGCAAAATTGGGGTGAGTTTTTCCCTTGACAAGCCGTTTTGCGCCATGTCTTGATGGTTCCACTTGCCCTCGGCAATTGCCACCACCGGCAAACTTTGCTGCTTGCCGTGCACCTGCTTGTTGGCAACCACCGTTAGCTGCCCGGTGGTTTCCATGATGCCGTACCTGACCTCTTCCAGCGAAAAATACTCCGCCGTGCGCATAGACTGCAAAACGTCTGTTACGTGCAAGTGGAGTTTTTTCAATGCCGCAACGTCGATGCCATTTGGCGTGATTACCATGACGGGCTTGCCGTTGATTACCCCTTGCAGAGCAGAAGACTTGCTCATGAGCAAAATTGCCTGATGAATGACGAACATGGTGAGTATTGCCACGATGCCGAAAGTTATAGGAATGGACCTATCTGCCATGGGAATGCAAGCAAGCTCCGAAATGACTAGCGTGATGACCAGCTCGAAGGGTTCCATTTCTCCTATTTGCCGCTTGCCCATTAGCCTAATTGCCAACAGCAGTACCGAAAAAAGAATGACGGCACGCAAAAAAATGATAATCATACCACCATTGTTGCCAAAAAACGCCCCATTTAACCTATCGAAAAACAAAATACGTGGCAAAAACGCTTTCGGCAAACAAAACGTTCGAGAGCAAGAACAGCTTGCAGGCGTTGCGGAACCATAGCAACCCTAATGGCAAAACCAATCCACAAAAGCACGACTTGAACAAAAGCAAAGTGAAATCAATGTGAAAAAAGTATTAAAAAAGCCGAAGCAATAAATGCTTCGGCTTGATGAATTGAGCTATGATTGATATTAGCAAGTACGTTTTACAATTGCAAATGCGGCGCAATTACTCGTAAAGCTTGGATACGGGAAGGTCGGTGTAGACGCGTTCGATTGCCTCGGCAAACAAATCGGCTACGCTAACCACTTCAATTTTGTCAATGCGTTTTTCCGGCGGAAGTTCGATGGTATCGAGCACCACGATCTTCTTGATGGGGCTATCTTGCAAGCGTTGAATTGCCGGGCCGGAAAGTACCGCATGGCTGCAACCTGCAACCACTTCCGTTGCACCGTTGTCGATGAGTGCCTGTGCACCTTGACAAATGGTGCCTGCGGTGTCGATCATGTCGTCTATCATCAAGCAAGACTTGCCCCTAACGTCGCCGATGATGTTCATTACTTCCATCACGTTTGCCTTGGGACGGCGCTTGTCGATGATTGCCATGGGTGCGTTGAACTTGGCTGCCAACGAACGGGAACGAGCAACGCTGCCCATATCCGGGCTGACGATGGTCAATTCGCTTTGGAAGGCGTATTTTTTGAAATATTTTGCCAAAATGGGCATGCCCATGAGGTTATCGACGGGAATATTGAAAAAGCCTTGTACTTGCGCACTGTGCAAATCCATTGTGAGCACCCTGTTGGCGCCTGCCGTTTGAAGCAGGTCAGCAACCAGCTTTGCCGAAATGGGATCTCTGGCGCGAGCTTTGCGGTCTTGACGGGCATAACCGAAATAGGGAATGACGGCGGTTATTCTGCCTGCGGACGCACGCTTGAGAGCGTCGATGGTGACGAGCAATTCCATGAGATTGTCGTTTGTGGGGGAACAGGTGGACTGCACCACGAACACGTCGCATCCGCGAACGGTTTCCTTGATACTGACGGACGTTTCGCCGTCGGAAAACTTGCCTACTTCCATTTGCCCGAGTTGCAAATCGAGCTTGTTGCAAATTGCGGGTGCAAGCAGTTTACTTCCGTTGCCCGCAAAAATCTTGATTGATCCGTGCGTTTGGTTTAACATAACCCCTCCATAGCGTTGTGCTGATACCATTGTAAATTTTTTGCCGAAAAGTGTCAAGCAAAAGACTGCCGACTGTGCAACGAATATATCAATAAGTTGAAAGGTAACCTTTGGCAATGCAAACGTGCGGCTATGCCGCTTGCCTTGTCCCCACCACCCCGGCTATTGCTTGCGCCGCCTTGGCTATTGCTTGCCGTAGACACGAGAAATACCGCTTGGCGGAGCAACTTGGAAATGCGCTTTAATGCCGCCTTTACGTGGGCAAGTGCCGTCCGTTACTCTGCCGTCCGTTACTCTCGCACGAATGAAATTCTTCTTGCCGTTGGTATGCGTGGGGCGTTCCGCTTGGCGTGAAAGGCTTTGGTGCAAAAGTTGCAATTAGATTACGCTGAAAAGTTCCAGCAAGGTTTTGACGAAGAACACGCCGATAACGATGCAAATGATGACCTTGGTGCCCTTGACGCCCTTCTTGAAGAAAAACGCCGTGCCAAGATAGTTGCCAACGATGCCGAACACGCCTGCAATTAGCCCCAGTGCAACGAAGGTGACGCCTTTGGTTAAAAACACCACGTTTGCCGCCACGTTGGTGGAAAAGTTGGCAATTTTGGACAAGCCGTTGGCATCGGCAAGGGACATGCGGTCTACCGCGGTGAACAAAATGAGCATAAATGTGCCCGTACCCGGACCGAAGCAACCGTCGTACACGCCCACCACCAGTGAAATTGCCGAGGCTATTGCCACGGTGGTAACGAAGGAAAAGGGCGGCTTGAGGGGAGTTTCCGGAATGGAACGGGGCATGAGAACGAACACTGCCACCACCGGCAACACGGCAAGCATTAGTATCTTGAAAACCGTATCGGAAATGAGCATGGTAAGCTCGGCGCCCAAGGTGGAGCCAGCCAAAGCAAAAAATACGCAAAAGGGAGCTATCTTCCAATTGACGAAGCCCTTGACGGCGTAACGGACGGTGGCAACGCAGGTGCCCATGCCGGAGGATAGCTTGTTGGTTGCCTTTGCC
>CAYYTD010000123.1:0-3576 GCA_964474475.1 uncultured Oscillospiraceae bacterium
GAGCGTATAAAGGCAAGATTCCCTTATGCGAGAGAAATCAAAACAAGCGATGATACCAAAACGGAGAGGGCAAGGTCACCGTGGCATCGCAACAGGGCAACAAATTGTTTGCTCCGGGCACCACGGCTCAGTACACCTTTGCCATGCAAAACGACGGCAACGTCGCAGTCGATTACCTAACCGATCTGCAACTTGTCTTGCAAGTTTCGGGCAACGCAGTCGACGGTTCCGATTTCCCCATCAAGGTTCGGCTTTTCAACGACAAGGGCGATTACCTCATCGGCAGCAGCGATAGCTACACAAGCGTGTCGCAAGCCGTCAACAAGGGGTATTTGGGGCTGTTGGGGGCAAATTCCTTCGACGTTTACACGTTGGAGTTGCACTGGCCCTTCAACGGCAACGACGACGTCGATTCTGCTCTCGGCAACTTGGCGCACCAAGTGGATGTTTCACTCACTCTCAACATCAACGTCTATGCCGAAGAATCAGCCGACCCCACCGCCCAAGGCGGCAACAAGGTCAACGATATCGGCAATCAAGAGTACGGCGGCACGGTTCGCTGGTTGTGGCTCATTTTGCTCATCATCAACTGTTCCGTTCTCATCTTCTACGTTGCTTGGCTGCTCAACAAGCGCGCCATCGATTCCTACTATTACGGTAGCAACGGCGGCGATGGTGGCGATGTCGGTGGCAACAACGCTGTCAGCGACGACGGCGACGGCACTGGCAATGGTGTTGGCGACGGCACTGGCAATGGTGTTGGCGACGGCACTGGCAACGGTGGTGGAGAATTAACAAATTCCGCTCCCCTTGCCGATTCTTCCGTGGCACCCCTTCCTTTGGGTGGCACTTCCCTTGCGGAGAGTCCTTCCCAAGCGGATAGTTCCACCGCAGGCTGCATGGTTCCAAGCGGTTCAAGCAAAGACGGTTCGGCGGCAAATTCCGCCACGGCAAGCGTTTCAAGCACTTCCTTTGTGGAAAGTTCCCCTGCGGACGTCCCCACAACCGATTCCACCGCAAGCGGCTCAACCGTTTCTCTTGTGGATAGCCCCACGGACGGCACTTCCCAAGCCGACTGACGTCAGCAAAGTTTAATCGCAACAAATTCTCACCCTTCGGCAACAACCGAAGGTACGGCGGCGCTTTGCCGTCCCATCCAATAGGAGAACACAATGGAAAACAAATCCAACAAATCTAAAAAGTTATTAGTAATAGTTGCAATGGTACTCATGGTTGCGTTAATCGCCGGCATGGGCGCCTTCACCTATTCAAGGTATATCACGTCCGGCACTACGGGCAGCCAAAATGCCACCGCTGCAAAGTGGGGTGTAGTCGTCAACGTCGACGCCACCAACCTTTTCAGCAAAAAATACGCTCTTCTTGCAGGCACAGGCTCGGAATCTTTGGCTCAAGTTACCACGTCCACCGAGAGTGGCATTGCAGTAAATGCAACCGGAGATACCAGCGTAGTTGCCCCCGGCGCAACCGGTTCAATGACCATTTCCGTCAGCGGCAGTGCGGAAGTCAAGTCTAAATTAACCATCACAAATTCGGGCATAACGACCGAATTCGGTTTTCCTAATTACAACCCCATCAAATGGACGTTGACCAAAACCGCGCCCAATGATGAAGGCACTTCTGTAACTAATACCCTCGTCGACAAAGGCACACTCGAAGCCGTTCTCCATAGTTTAGAGAGTTTTGAAACTTTCAACGCCGGCAAGTCTTACGACGTAACCTACACCATCACGTGGGAGTGGGTTTTGGGCAGTGGCAACGACACCAACGCCAAAGATACGTTAATCGGTTACAAGGCTGCAGGTAAGACTTATGCTGACATCAAGGATATTACCATAGGTACCACAAAGCTTGGCGATTTAATAACCGACGGAGAAACAGAAGAGGCTAAAGAAACTGCTTACAATGACACCTTCTTCCAGCTTAAAATCCCCATCGAGCTTACCGTTTCCGTCGAACAAGTTCAGTAACGCGCACCGCGACGGTTTCGCTCACGGAGTTTAACGAATATTTTCACCGTCAAGCTCCACGACAAGTTTACGGTCAAGCTCCACGAACAAGTTTCGCGACCTATTCCCCGTCAAGCTTAATCGTCAGCCCAACAAGCGAATTGTCGGTATGGCAAAAGCCAATTATTATCCCAATGGCAAGCTAATTATCAGTTCAACAAGCCGATGATTATCTCACCGTCAAGCTCAATAAGCTATTTTTAGTTAACCTTTCTTTTTGCTGCTCGGTTTTCCTTTTGCCCTGCAGCAAAAAGCCACAAGGTTTCTTCATTTTCAAGCCACACCAACCATTCATTCATCACAGTCCAAGTTTACTTTTCCACTCCCGATAGCTCCTTAGCGTGTCAATCTCTATCACGCGTTCGGCTTTCCCTTCTCGACTGTTTTTCAGCCCCAAATCACTTTCCCACGCATTTTTTGCAATTTCAACGCGTTTTCCGCGCAATATTCAACTTTTCAGTTCTTACACGTGTCAATCTCTATCACGCATTCGGCAATTTTCAACGGTTTTTCAGTCACAAACCATTTTCCAACGCATTTTTTGCAAATTCATCGCATTTTTTTTGCGAAACTCACTGTTCCCCCTTTTCGGGGCAAGTTTTTTCATTAACCACGCAACTAACGGAGGCAAAGCAGCATGCCACAACAAGCAAAAATACGCGGCGTATTCAAGGTCGCAGCCAAAATTTTTTGGGGAATCATCTTCACGCTTTTCGGCTTGTTGGTGCTATTGTTGCTTTGGCTTTGTGTCGATAAATTCATTCTCAAGTCCCCCGTGCCGTCAGTTTTCGGCTATTCCGGCCTAACCATTGCCACAGGCAGTATGGACGGCACCAGTTCCCTTGTCGCAGGCAAAGAGCCCAAGCAAGTGGGCATAGGAGATTTGATTGTAATCTACAAGACGGACGACTACCAAATCGGCGACGTCATCACCTTTCTCAAGTCGGGCGATTCCATCCCCACAACCCACCGCATCGTCGGCTATACCGACGGCGGCTACGTCACCAAGGGCGATGCCAACAACACCAAGGATACCCTTCCCGTCCTTCACCACGAGGTTCTCGGCGAAGTAGTCGGTCACTATCCCAAGCTGGGCAAGTTCAGCTTGTGGGTAAAAACGGAAGGCTGGATCTACCTCGTTGCCGCGCTTGCCATTTTGGCAATAGGCGGACTTATTCTCAAGGGCGTGGACGACGGCAACCCCACCCCGCCCGACGATTCCAACCCTGCCGACAGTACCCAGTCGGACACTTCCCCGACGGACGGCACCGACGGCACGATTCCAACGGATACCAATTCCAACGGTATTAACTCGGCTGACGACACTGTTTCAAGCTGTTCCAACGATTCCGTCGGCACCAACCCAACCAACCCTGCAACCAACTAAGCCGCATTTTTTCTTGGCTCGGTCACAATTCCGCAGCCACTTTCCCTGCAAGTGTGCAATAGCAATCTTTCAGGGGCGGCTTTCGTTCTTTTTATTAGTGGCAATCGTCAACGCACGCTTGCCCACGGTTTTTTCTCAAAATCTCACAAGGAGGTAGCGCAT
>CAYYTD010000124.1:0-3555 GCA_964474475.1 uncultured Oscillospiraceae bacterium
AACGATGTCGCTTCGACTTGCGAAAGCGCACCACTGGAAGGGCGTGAAAGGCTTGGGAATGAAGGTGGAACATGAGACTGCTATACGCACTTTTCCGTTACCGGTGACATGCTTGTAATAGGACTTGATTTTGCACGCTAACTCGTAGATGCCTTGCACGTCTTGCATGGTTTCGGTGGGGAGCCCCAGCATAAAATACAGCTTTACGGAGTTGTACCCCTGCTTGAACGCTTCGCCCAATGTGCCGAAAATGTTTTCTTCGGTGACGTTTTTGTTGATTACGTCACGCAAGCGCTGAGTGCCTGCCTCAGGAGCGAAAGTAAGACTACTCTTGCGGTTGCCTTCCGCCATGCGCCCCTTGAAACTATCTAACCTTAAGCTAGGCAAATTGAGCTGAACGTGATTTTGCTCGGCATAGGGCAAAAGATCGTCCAGCAAAGGCAAAAGGCTACTGTAATCGCCAGTGGAAAGACTATTGAGGGAAAGTTCGTCGTAGCCCGTGGTCTCGATGAGAGATTTGCACAAATCCAACGCGTTTTGCTTGGAACGTTCCCTAACAGGACGATAGATGAAGCCAGCCTGACAAAAGCGGCATCCGTTAGCACAACCGCGGAACAGCTCGGCAACTGCCCTGTCGTGAACGATTTCCATATTTGGGACGAGCTGTGTTGAAGGAGTGAAAATTGAATTGAGATCCTTCTCGACATTGCGACGAACGACCTTGTTGGGCAAGACGGAGGGCGTAGTTCCGTTGTAAGTTGCCGGGTGAAGAGCAGGGGCGTACAAGCAAGAATACTTGCCATCCAAATACTCGATAATTTGCGACTTGGAATACTTACCCTTGAGATTGTCGTAATCTTGAATTATTTGTTGCCACGGCGTTTCGCCTTCGCCGACGAAAAACAAATCGAAATACTTGTACATCGGCTCGGGATTGACCGTGCAAGGACCGCCTGCCACCAAAATGGGATATTCCTCTCCGCGTTCCTCTGCCAAAACGGGTATTTGAGCCAAATCCAACGTGAGGAAAATATTGGAATAGCACATTTCGAACTGAATGGAAAAACCGACGAAATCGAACTGCTTGAGCGGAGTTTGCGTTTCCAAACTCATAAGCGGCAGGTTGCGTTCAGCCAAGTAATTGCGGTAATCGGCAAAGGGAGTGAAGCACCTTTCGCACACCACCCCATCCATGGAATTGAACATATAGTACAAAATGCGAACGCCCAAATTGGACATTCCCACTTCGTAACCATCGGCAACGCACAAGCAAAAACGCACGCGCGACGGTTTGTTTACGTCGGGAAGATTGTACTCTCCGCCGAAATATCTGTACGGCTTTTGAACGCCGTCCGTAAGTTTAGTCAAATTTCACCTACTTGTAATGCAAAGCAACGAATTTTTATATTGTAGCCTTCGTTGCCTTTGAATTTTTAATTAAAATCACCCATCGCAACACGGTGACCATTGAAAAGCGTGCAACCATCAAAGGACACAGCTGCCACCACCTTTCAAATTACAATGCCATGGTTGCCATGAGAGTTCCGACGAGGTTGAGATCTTCGCCCTGCAAAAGTTGGAAGGTCATTCCCCTTGCAGAGAACAGACATTGCAAGTAATTGCAAAAAGCCGTGCGGAAACCTGTGAGCTTGTTGAAGGTTGTACCTTCGGCAACGATGGCAACGGGCAAAGCCTTGTTTGAACAGGACTTGATTGCTGCACCGGCGTTGATGACGGCGCCGATTTTTGCCGAGCGGTCGATTTGATCGGTGCAAACGTTCCTCACAAAGGAGAGATCTTCTGCCTGAATGGTGCCTAAGGCATTGACGTCGCCCTCTAAAAATGCCGAAACGTGTTTGAGTTCAAAATCGTTGAGCTGCGTTTTGGCGGACATTACTCCGTCGGTAATTGCTTGCGTTAAGGCACAGTGAATAACTTGCGACAAATACTTGCCGCTTGACATTTTTTCCAACAGCTGGCTGTGCGGCATTGCAGTAGATTCGGCAACGGCTAAATCGAACTTGCCGCGAGGAATTTTGTTGAAATTGCCGCTTTCGGTGTTGATGAGCATTTTACCACCGGGGAGCCCTTGCACCTTGCGTATATTTGCGGTGTCTTCGACGTAGCACAAATTGGTGCCCGTGCCGAAAATGTAGCCGACGTAAGCGCTGTACTCTTGGTTGCTATTTGCCATGCCGCCGAGAAGTGTTGCTACGGTGTCGTTTAATACGGCAATTTTGCGCGGTGCGGAATTAAACTTGGAGATCTCGGCAAGCAGTTCGGCACCCACCTTGGTGCCGATGACTTCGGGTGCGTTTATTTCCTTGCTGAAACACACTACCGTACCGTCCACGTCGCTACCCATATTTACCTGATAGGAGAAACAAAAGCCTACATCGCCGCCGTCACCGACAAGCCGCTTGACGTTGCTTGCCATTGCGCCGTAAAACGGTTGCTTGGTGAGATGTTCTCCGCCGGAAGCAGGCATGGAAGTTTTGCTGACGTTTTCGATGACAACCTTGCCGTTTTCGTCAAAATAACCGAGTGCTGAACGAAAGTTGGTGCCGCCGGCATCGATGAGTATTCTCTTGCCCGACTTGATTTTGCTGCGATCGACGTTGGTAAGATAGGTGGGAATCATGGGAATGGACCCCTTGCCGTCAAGCCCCGCGATCATTTCGCTGACGTAATCGGAAAGTAATTTTTCGGCATCGATATCCGCCGAAAGTTGACCGTACTTGCGCAAAAAATCAGTTGCTTTCACCTTGTTGTCCTCCATATTGTCGAGAAGTAGTTCGTCGGCAAAGCGCACGACGAGCAACCCCTGTGATTGTAAATCTTTGACACGCCTTTCGCGCATCTCGTCCACCGAGGTGGGATTTCCGTCGGTGACGTACACGTGGCACTTTGCCAACTTGGCAGTATATCTGCCACCATTTTGCACTACACTTGTAATCAAAGGCTTCCAAACGGACTCGTCGGAAAGCTCGATGGAACGAGAAAAGCAAAACGCTTGGTCTTTGAAACAATTGTGAATTTGCTTAACCGATTGTGCGTACTGTTTGATTTTGCCTTGCGCAACTTGCGTGATGCTGCGGCGTGACACTTGACCGAGTACGGAAACGGGGCGTTGCAACTCAAAGTTGACGTTGCTACCTTCGTTTATGCGATACTTTTGCATTAGTTCATCGACCGACAAGCAACTTTTTTCCGTAAGATATTTGAGAGTCATCAAGCTCATGTACGCATCTTCTTCGGAATTGTGCTGATTAAATTCGATGCCTATTTCGTCGGCAATTTTGCCCAAGCCCTTTACGTCCTTTTCGCCATTGTAGCACTTGTACAAAAGCTGCGAACAAATAAACTTGAAATTGATGGACGGCAGATTGTAATGCTTGCAAGTTGCGTTGAGCATGCGCACGTCTGAATCGACCGCGTGCCCCACGACTACGACGGAAGGATCTTGCAGCATGGCTTTAAGCTGAGGATAGACCTGCTTGAAATCGGGAGAAGAATCTAACAACTTTTTGTCGAGATGCAAATCGATGCCGACCT
>CAYYTD010000125.1:0-3451 GCA_964474475.1 uncultured Oscillospiraceae bacterium
AGATTTCTCTCGGTAACATTTACCGCTATTTTACCAACAAAGAGGCGTTGTATTTTGCCGTAATCAATCCCTTCATGGATGCCATCAAGCTCACGGTGGATCGTGACTTTATTTTCGAAGGCAAGAGCACGAGAGACATTGCAGAAATTTTGGTCAGTTTTTTGGTTCGTTACAGCGACGAGCTCATCATCATTCGCAAGGGCAATTCCGTGCACCAAGAGGCGTTTGTCAATTACATCGTAGAAGTGCTTGCCACCAAGTTTAACGAGCTGCTCACTTCCGCCTTCCCTGAAATTCGCGAAAAGGTAGCCAACCCCGATTTTTGCAGGGCTGTGTCGCAAGGCTTTTTAACAAGTTTGTTCAACATTTTGCAAATAGACTACACGCCGGACGTTCACGAACGTTACATTCGCGAACTCATCACCTTCTATTTCGGTCACATGACGGATCGCTTCGAGCATTTCGACATGGACTAAATCAACAAAGCCAATTTTTAACAGAAACGAATTGTAAAGTCGGTAGAATCAGAGTAAAACACAACAAGAAAATATAATAGCAAAAACGATTTTTTTATTTGCAACCTATCAGGACGGAGCATTTTGCCCGTCCTTTTTTGTCGCTTTTCACGCCGCCAAGTTTATCAAGTCGGTTTTCTTTTCACCAACCAATTCGCCACTTGCCCTTCATCTATTCGCTGTCTGTCACTAATCGATTCGTCCCTTGCCCCGTCTTGAATATATTTCCTTACTACCTTAGTCTATTCCCTTACTTTTGCGTTCTTTGTTGTCGACGTTCACGCTTTTGCCCCTTTCTTTTTTTCCGTAGTGTTTAGCAAGTTTTCGTTTGTTCCGTCCTTTCCCTTTTTGCGTAACGTTTTGCAAGTTTTCGGCATAGCATATACTAATCGTGCAAGGAGGTACATATGCCGGTAAACAATTCCGAAAGCAATTGCAGTGAAAAAATCTGTATACAGGCCAAAAAGGTATTCGATGCCTGTATGAAGCAAACCACGCTACAACAAATCACCGTAAACGTTGGTAGCGTCACCCCAGCAACGCCAACCGAACCTCTCAAGTTCGTCAGTTGCAAAAGCACCTCAACGGAGGGAGAAATTCGAAATTTGGTAGTAGAGCGGCTTGCCGAACGCCCCAAGTACGGTCGCGTGCAGGCTGATGTCGTCATTCCCGTCAAGGTGACCTATCTCGATGCGGACAACCAAGAGGGCACGGGCAGCGGCACCGTCACTTTGCCTGTGGACGTAGTCATGTACTTGCCGGAGCCTTCCATTATTCCCTTCAAGGTAGAAGCGGCGGTGTCTGCAATCAGCCCTGAGGGGACGTACAGCCAAACTCAAAAGGTGGGCGAAGTCACCTACTACGCCTTTACCGTCAACTGTTGCGTAACGGCAATACTCAAAATCACCATGGATGTGGAACTGGTAGTGCAAGGTTACGGCTACGCAGTCATTCCGCCCTGCCAAGATTACACCCAAGAGGTCTGTTCGGGCTATTTCGAACTTCCCCTTTACCCCAACAGCGGCAGTAGCGGCGGCAAACAGCAGTAGAGCAAAATAGCCTGTGGCACAATCGTGGCACCTTGCTATTTCAAGTTTAACTTGGCAAGCAGCAAGGGGGATTGCCCACGCAACAACCCGCTTGCCGCAAGCCTGTCAATGATTTTTCGCAGCACAAACCGCATTCGTTGTGGCACAGGTGATATTATTCTTCGCAAAGGTTAATGCCTGTTGCATTCGCGGCGTGTTTCATTACTTCACAGGGGGCGGCTGCGCTTTTGCACGCAAGTAGCAAGTGCCGCCGCAAGCTTGTCAATGATTATTGTGGCAACGCAACTTTGTCCTGCTTGTAGTAACACAACTCTGCAATAATTCATAGGTTTAATTAAGCAGTCAGGGCAAACGGTGCGTTAACTTTTTGCCCTGCTTGCAAACCTAATTGCGGAGAAAAATTTTGAAGTATACTCGGTGTAGCCGCTGCCAACTCAACTACGTGGCAGAGGGGCAACAGTTTTGCAAGGTATGCCAAGACGAGATGGCAGGCAAAAAGAGCATTTTCAACGACGACTTCGACGTTGCCCTTTGCCCCTATTGCAACAAGCGGCAAATAAATGCCGACCAAATAATGTGTGCAAAGTGTTTGGCAAAACGATGCAAAAACCATCCCGAAGACGTGTGACAAATTCATTTCAATATGCTACAATGTATTCATGAAGATTTTTGCAATAAGCGATTTGCACCTGTCCACCGTCTGTCAAAAGCCCATGGACGTTTTCGGCAAATCGTGGGAAAACTATTTTGAACTCATCTGCCAAGACTGGCAAGAGAAGGTAACGGAAGAGGACTTGGTGCTTTTGCCGGGAGATTTTTCATGGGCAATGCGCATGGAAGAAGCTCTGCCGGATTTTGAGCTGGTTTCCCGCCTGCCGGGCACCAAAGTCATTTTGCGTGGCAATCACGACTATTGGTGGAACACAATTTCGCAGGTGCGCAGTAGCATACCGCAAGGCTTTTACGCTTTGCAAAACGATTGCCTTCGCTTTGGCAATTTGCTTGTGTGCGGCACGCGCGGTTGGCTTTGCCCGGACGGCAACAACCTTACGGAAGAGGACAAAAAGATATATTTGAGAGAGGTCGAACGGCTCAAACTTTCCCTTGCCGCCATGGCAAAGGAGCGCAAGGAAGGGGACAAAGTGGTGGCAATTTTCCACTATCCGCCCTTCAACGGCCGCTACGAAGACTCCGACTTCGTGCACCTGCTGCTTGCCTACGACGTCAAAGTGGTGGTGTACGGTCATCTTCACGGCAAGGATTGCCGCGCCAATTTGCAGCTCAAGCGCTTCGGCATGGATTTTTATCTCACCAGCTGCGACTTGGTCAACAACAAACTCACCGAAATAATAGTGTAACGGACGAATATTGCTAAATATTGTCCAACGACAAGCAATGACGAATGATAAGCGTTGTCAATCGAAAAGTATTGTCAATCGAAAATTATTGTCTAATTGCCAAGTATTGTCTAATGGTCGTATATTGCTTACAAATTGCAGTCGCTTTTGCGGCTGTTTTTTTGTTGCTTTTTTTTTGCTTTTCCGCCCGTCAAATTATTCCCCTTTCCTTTCCCTTTTTTTTGCTTGTTCCCTTTGGAATTTTCCCCCTTTTCCGCATTCATTTTTTTTCGTCGCACACCGTTATTCTTCCTTTGCAACGCCACGATTTTCTTCTGTTTTCCGTCCCCTTTTCCCCCTGTTTCACCCCCGTTTTTTGCCCTTTCGCACCTCGGTTTTTCCGTCCGCTTTTTGCCCTTTTTTTCGTAAATTTTTTGCCTTTTTTTTTGTCAATTTTTCGCCCTGTTTTACTCCAATTTTCCCCAATTTTTCACTTTTGCAACCCTTGCCTTCATTTTACCGTTTTGGTTAATTTTTGACCTTTTTAGGC
>CAYYTD010000126.1:0-3436 GCA_964474475.1 uncultured Oscillospiraceae bacterium
AAATGACCACGTTGACTTGGTCGTAAGAAGTTTGGTCGAAGGCGTTGAGAATGATCCTTTTGGGCGGATACACCTTGCATTCGGCGTATTGCTTGAGCAAAAACTCTTTGAGGTTGACGAAATAGGGTTTGGAAAACTCTTGAGCAAAAAGATCGTCCCAACCGTTGTAATTGCGTTTAACTTTGCCTTGCATAACTGCCGCCTCCGTGTGTTTTTGTGAGGCAATTATATCACACGACAGCCTTGACGGCAACGAATTTGCGTGCACCTGTGACAAGCCGAAAGAAAAAATTTTCTCCCTGCAAAACTATCCTTCCACCACCGAAAAAATGCCCGAAAATGCCCGATTTAAGAAGAAAATAATTGACACAACTGCAACTTTTGCAGTACAATTGTTACAAATATTGCGGCGTTGCCCCGTCAATTTGCCGCACAAGGAGGGAATTATGTACAAATTTCGACAGGACTTTTATGCCGACGTTCGCATAGAGGACAGATTTGAATCGACCGTTTCCATGAAAAACGGCAACATTGAACAGCTGAACGAAAGTGCAGAAAAGAAGGCTTTTATTAGGGTTTTTGACGGTAAAATGTGGTACTACACCTCAACGAGCGACGTGGAAAACGTCCAGACCGCTCTTGACGAGTTGTACTTGTACGCCACGCCCAACGCCGACATCGCCAGCCACCCCATTGTGGCAAAATATCAGGTGAACAAGGACAGCAAAATTATTTTTGCCGACAAAAGCGTGAAAAACGTGCCCATTGAGCAAAAACTTGCCCTTGTGAAGAGCACCTGCGAAAAATTGAGCAGCCCACTGTGCAACCTTACCGTGGGCACCTATCTTGACAGATACTCGGTGTACAACTTTTACTCCTCTAAAGGTGCGGACATTACGTACGACTTTCAAATGACGGGCGAACGCTACGGCATGGCGTTGAAATGCGGCGAAGAAAACTTTTCTAACAACCTGAGCCACGCCAAACTGCGCTTTGACGAGTTGGGCTTTTCCGACGAGGAAATTGCCGCCTTTATTGCCGAGGGCGAAGACTTTGTGCAAAACGCTCAAACGGTGGTTGCAGGCAGCTACCCCGTTGTGTTTGCCCCTACCGTTACCGGAGTATTTGCCCACGAAAGCTTTGGACACAAATCTGAAGCGGACTTTATGCTGGGCGACGAAAACATGGCCAAAGAGTGGGTACTTGGCAAAAAAGTGGGCAACGAACTGTTGACCATTAGGGAATCGGGAATGCATCTTGGCAGCGGTTACGTACCCTACGACGACGAAGGCACCAAATGCACTGACACCTACTTGATTAAAAACGGCGTGTTGTGCGGAAGACTTCACAGTGCCACCACCGCCGCAGCTCTTGACGAAGAACTGACCGGAAATGCACGTGCAATAAACTGCAACTACGAACCCATTGTTAGAATGACCACCACTTACGTGGACAAAGGGGAATCGACACCGGAAGAACTGATTGCAGACATCAAGCACGGATTTTACATTAAAGACTACAAACACGGCAGCGGCATGTCTACCTTTACCATTGCCCCCAACCTTGCATACGAAATTGTGGACGGTAAAATTGGCAAGCCGGTGAAAATTGCAGTGCTGACGGGCAACGTATTTGAAACGCTCGGATTGATTGACGGCGTGGCTAACGACCTTACGTTGGTAAGCTTTGTAGGCGGCGGCTGCGGAAAAATGGAACAATTTCCGCTGAACGTTGCAATGGGCGGACCGACCATTAGAATATCCAAAATGAACGTACAATAGGAGGCGCGACAATGAAAACGGAAAAAATCGTGAGAAAAAGTTCGGGTAGATGCCTGAACGTGGTTGCAAACAGAGTGGAATCGTTGCGCATTAACGAAGACGTGAATGCAACGGCAAGAGTTTACGACAACGGTTGCATTGGCGTGGAGGGCAAAATTGGCACGGACAACGCCGACGCCCTTGTGGAAGGGGCAAAACTGAAGCTGGCGCAAGGCATCCCCTACCCCGAAACGCACCGTGAGGCACGCAAGTTGCACATTTTTGCCGACTACGACATTATTGCCGAAAAGGACTTTGTACCCACCATATCCTCCCTTCTTGAACGCCTTGGCAGGGAAAACCCCGAATTTTTGTTTAGCAACAAAGTGCTGTTGAACAAATCGGCTTGCACCTACCAAAGCAGCGACGGCGAAGACTTTGCCTACGGGGGAAATCAATTTTTGCTTTCCCTTGCAATTAAATACAAGGGCTCTGCCAACATAATGGACGAATTTTACGGCTGTGAAAGCGACTACTTTGACGAGGACCAAATTTGCCGTGACGTGAAAAAGATTTGCGATGCCTTTTTGAAAAAGTTGCCGCAAATACCGGAAGACGAAGTTGTGGTTGTTGGAGAGTTGGAACCCATTCAGTACGCGCTACAACATATCATTGCCGACATGTACTTTAACAACGCAAGTTTGCTATCCGAAAAACTTGGGCAAAAGGTATTTAGCGACAAATTGACCGTAACGGTGAACAGCGACCCCGAAAAACAACTGAACTTGCCCTTCTTTGACGAAGAGGGCGTGATTAACCCCGACTTTGAAAAGGCCTTGATTAACAAAGGCGTATTTGAAAGAGTGCTGGCATCCCTTAAAAACGCTGATACTTACGGCACGGAAACGAGCGGAAGCGCAGTTGCAGACTACAACAGCACACCTTCGTGCGGGGGAATGGGTTTAGAACTTGTTGCAACGGCGGAAAATCTGAGTCAATTGCTGGACGGCAGAAGAACCGTGCTTGTGAGCGTAACTGGCGGCGGAGACATGACACCCTCCGGCGACATTAGCTTGCCTGTGATAGTATCCTACCTGATGGAGGACGGAAAAATTGTGGGCAGATTGCCCGAATTTGCCGTGACGGGCAACCTATTTGACATACTTGGCGACAACCTTATTGGCGTTGCCGAAAAGGGCTTGTTTGAATTTGGCCGGCACAAACACCTTGTGTACAAGGCAAAAATTGTAAACAAAGCGGAATAATATTAGAAAATATACAGCAAAAAACAATCCGAACTCCGTATAAAATCGGGGTTCGGATTGTTTGATTTTCGGCATTGTTGTAGTGGCGCCCTCTATAATAATGACGTTTTCAATAATTAGGTGCGACAATATTCATACTTTCTATCAAAGTGCCGTGATTTCCCACGATAATCCACCTGTTCATCGGGCATATCGCGTATTATTTCTCGCCATCCTGAGTGTTTTTCCTCCAAAGTTAAGGCACGGTTGTGCCACACCAAAAACGCACTTTCTAATGTTGTAAATTTGTGTCCAATTTGTTGATTGTATTCTCGCACATCTTTCGAGCGTATGTATTTATAAACATCCATTACAGATTCGCCATCTTTCCAAAAAACAATCCCCTCAATATAATTTTCTTCAAGATAATTT
>CAYYTD010000127.1:0-3400 GCA_964474475.1 uncultured Oscillospiraceae bacterium
ATTGCCACCAAAAGACGGAAGTTTACTCCCGCATCACCGGTTATTACCGTCCCGTTCAAAACTGGAACGACGGCAAAACGCAAGAGTGGCACGACCGCAAAACGTACAACCCCAGCATTGGCGAAGTCAAGTCGCACCTTCACAAGGAAGAGGAGTGCTGCCACGAAAGTAGTGCACGTCTGGCAAAACCCGTTTTGTTTGTTCAAAACAACTGCCCCAACTGCAAAATGGCGGAAATTATGCTGGATAAGCACGGCGTTGCTTACGATGCCGTCAACGCAGTAGAAAACAAAGAGCTTGCCACTCAATTAGGCGTAAAACTCACTCCCACCCTTGCCGTTAACGGAGAGGGTGGCGTGCAACTCATCGAAAACGCCTCCAACATTCGCAAGTTTATCGAGAGCAACAAGTAAAAGTAAAACAACAAGAAACAGTAAGGAGTCACCATGTACGACGTAATCGTAATAGGCGGCGGACCTGCCGGCATGACGGCTGCGTTGTACGCCGCGCGCGCTGGCAAAAGGACGATGATTATCGAGGCAAACGCCTTTGGCGGACAGATAGCCACCTCCCCGCGCGTAGAAAACTTTCCATCCGTACCCACCGTCAGCGGTGCGCAACTTGCCGAAAGCATGTTTCAGCAGGTTTGCGACTGCGGTGTCGATTTCGACATGGGCAAGGCCACCGTCACCCCTTCGGCATTAGGGTTCACCGTCACAACGGAGTATGCCGAGTTTGAGTGCAAAAGTGTCGTTTTGGCAACGGGTGTATCGCACAAGCATTTGGGCATCGAGTCGGAATTCCGCCTTGCAGGCAAGGGCGTGTGCTATTGTGCCGTGTGCGACGGAGCCTTTTTCAAGGATAAGCACGTTTGTGTGGTGGGCGACGGCAACAGCGCCGCACAGTACGCACTCTACCTTGCCGACGTTTGTTCGCAGGTAACCTTGCTCACCTTGTTCCACAAGCTGTTTTGCGATGCCGAATTGGCAAGCCGAATAGCCGCCAATGGCAAAATTGAGTGGGTTCAGGGTGTCAGCGTAATGGATATCGTCGGCGACGACCAAGTCAAGGGCGTTGCCTTGCGCGAAGAGGACGGCGCAGTAACCTACCTCGATTGCGACGGCGTGTTCGTTGCCATCGGGCAAGAACCTCACAACCAAGATTTTGCCGACTTAGTCACGCTGGACGGCAAGGGCTACGTAGTCGCAGGCGAAGACTGCCACACCAGCCGTAGCGGCGTTTTCGTTGCAGGCGATTGTCGCACCAAGGCAATCCGTCAGTGCGCCACCGCAGTGGGCGACGGCGCCACGGCAGGCTTTTACGCCGCTGCCTATGTCGATAAGCTCAAAGCTTAACACCACCAAAGGCGCCTTTCAACGGAACAGTCGTTGCTCACGGGCACAAATGTCGTTTTTCAGCGATATAAAGGCAGTCTTTCTGCTACACAAGAGTAGATGTTCGGCGGCACGGCAGTCGCTCATCGGCACAAAGCTGTTTTTTCACAGGCACTAGGGCAGTTTTTCAAGGTTTATCAATAGGCGAAGTGCAAATTAGTTGCGTTTCGCCTTTTTTGCGCAAATAATCTCGTTTGACACCTTCTATTGTATGTGTTACAATGTATTTTACGGTGTCAAGGCAGCAAGGCGGTGCATATCAGGCATTTTTTGCGGCTTTGGGCAGCCTTTTAAGAAAACGTAAAGCAAACTAAAGGATAATACTCAACACAAAGTACTCAAGGTATTGCGTCATGTTTGGATATTTAGACATACAAAGGGAAAAACTAAAGGACGGCGAACGGGGCTTGTGGCATTCGTTCATGTGCGGAGAGTGCCTTGCCACCAAGCGGCTTCTCGGCAACGTTCCGCGCATGTTCGTCAGTAACGACATTACCTTTTTCAACGTGCTTTTGCACAGCATATGCGGTGTTTCGCTCGGCACCAACAAGGTCAATTGCCTTTCCCACCCCATCGTCAAGCAAACGGTCATTTCCCCTTCCGAACTTACGGACAAGGTTTCCGTCGCAAGCGTAATATTAACCTACTGGAACTTGTACGACGACGTAGTGGATGGCTGCAATATAGTCAAGCGTGCGGCGTTCCGCTTGGTCAAAAAGTCTTACCTCAAGGCTAAGGAAATCATGCCCGCACTGGATGAGTCCGTCAAGAATAATTACCAAAACTTGCGCTTGCAGGAGCAAAATCAAGCAAACGGTCCGGATGCCGTTTCCCATTCCTTTGCCACGTTGGCAATGGAGTTCGGCAGGGAAATTCTCGGCGACAAGGCAACGGAGCATTCCGACGTTTTGTTTTACAATGTAGGCAAGTGGATTTACCTCATCGACGCCCTCGATGACCTTCCCGACGACGTCAAAAAGCACAATTACAATCCCTTTGCGGCGTGTTACGGGCTAACGGATGCCAATCAGCTTGCCGAGCATTTAGACGAAGTCAAGTTTCTCATGTATTCCGTGCTCAATCGCATAGCGCAAAGTTTCAACGATCTCAACCTAACCATGTACGTTTGCTTGCTCAAAAACGTCATTTACCACAGCATACGCAACCAAACCGAACAAATATTACAAAGGTATCAAACGGAGAAAAAATGATTTACAATCCTTACGAAATTCTCGGTGTCGACAAAACCGTAACCAAGCAAGAACTGGAGCAGACTTACCATCGTCTGCGCCGTCAGTATTTAGATGCTCGCTTTGCCGAGGGCGAAGAGGGCGAAATTGCCGCCGAAAAATTGCAGCAAATCGAAACGGCTTACAAAGATATCCTTACCGAAATGGACGAGGCGGAGCACCAAGCCCACGCAGGCGATTCCTCTGCCGAATGCGGCGATTTTGCCGAAATTCAGTCCCTGCTCAAAGAGAACAAACTGGATGAAGCTCAGCAAAAGTTGGATGAGCGCACCGTTCACAACGGAGAGTGGCATTACATGCAGTCCATTTTGTTTTACAAACGCAACTGGTTTTTAGAATCCAAAAAGCAGCTGGAAATGGCTTGCCAACTCGAACCGGACAACAAACGCTACGCCGAAAGTCTTAAAAAACTCACCAAAATTTTGGCATCTAACACAATCAACCCCGACCAAATGCGCACTACAGAGCGCCCCTCCGAGGAGCAAAGTCAGTTCGCACAGGGCGCCGATCCCTGTTCAAGCGCCTGTGTCAATTGTTGCATGTGTACCGCCTGTTACGATTGCATGCGCTGCATGATCTGCCGCTAATGAACAACAAAGCCAAGGTTATTGCAATTTGCGGCGTTTGTTGCGCCGTAGCACTGCTTTGCGTGCTGTGCGCAGGGCTTAGCGGGCTGGAGTGGTTTTTCGTCTTCTTTGCCGTCGTGGCAACGGTAGCGGTGTTCGTAACCATTCTTTTAAGCATCACCAAAAAAAA
>CAYYTD010000128.1:0-3296 GCA_964474475.1 uncultured Oscillospiraceae bacterium
CTACAACTTGATGAATGGTTGCCTACTACCTAATAGACTGTGGAAAGCCGTTAATGCAAACGCTACTTTTTGGAAACTTCGTAGCCGTCGGCAGTATCCTTGACAAGATAGCCCATATCTGCCAAAAGGTTGCGCAAACGGTCGCTTTCTGCCCAGTTCTTTTGCTTGCGTGCCGAAAGGCGCTCTTCCAAAATGTCCTTGACGTCGGCAGGGATTTCGATTTGCGGCTTTTCGTCCTTGATTTTGTCAAAGTCCAGCCCGAAAACGCGGTCGAACTTGAGAGCAAGTTGGTAAATGTCGTTAGACTTGGGCTGCTTGAGCATAGTCCACAACACGCCGATGGCAAGGGGGACGTTGAGATCGTCGCAAATGGCTTCTTCGAACTGGCGTGTGAAGTCGTCCAGCACAGATTGCGGCGTGGTTGCGCTGCTTGCCTTGTGTGCCGCCAGCTGTGAACACAGCTTGGAAAACGCCACTTGAGCCGACTCCATGCCTGCCCACGTGAAGTTGATTTTTTGCCTATAATGAACGTTTAAGCAAAAATAACGGAATACGACGGTAGCAAAGCCGCGGCTGACGATGTCGCTAATCATGTAAGTATTGCCCAGCGACTTGCTCATTTTGCCGCCGTCGATGAGCATGAACTCACTGTGCATCCAGTAGATGACGGATTTGTGGCCGAGCCAACTCTCTGCCTGTGCAATTTCGTTTTCGTGGTGAATGGGAATGTGGTCTACGCCGCCGGTGTGAATGTCGAAACACTCGCCGAGATACTTCTTGGACATTGCGGTACACTCGATGTGCCAGCCGGGGAAGCCCTGCCCCCAAGGAGAAGCCCATTGTTGAAGATGGCGAGGATCGGCCTTTTTCCACAATGCAAAGTCGATGGGGTGGCGTTTGAAGGCGTTGACTTCGACACGGGCGCCGTGGCGTTGGTCTTGCAAGTTAACCCCCGACAACCTGCCGTAAGAGGGAAATTTTTCGACGGAAAAATAGATGCCGTCTTCCGTTTGATAGGCGTAGCCCTTATCTAGCAGGTCTTGCACTATTTGAATCATTTCCGGAACGTTGTCCGTAGCTTTGGGGCACACGGTGGGGCGCTCGATGTTGAGTGCGGCGATGTCCTTCATGAATTGGTCGGTGTAGAAAGCGGCAATCTCAAGCGGAGTTTTGCCCGTTTCGTCCGCAGACTTTTGCATTTTGTCTTCGCCGTCGTCGGCATCGGACACCAAATGGCCGACGTCCGTGATGTTCATGACACGCTTGACCTTGTAGCCGTTGTATTCCAAAACTCTACGCAACTCGTCCATGAAAACGTAGGCGCGCAAATTGCCGATGTGCGCATACTTGTAAACGGTGGGGCCGCAACTGTACATGCCGACGTTGCCCTGCTTGATGGGCACGAAGGGTTGCTTTTTGCGAGTTAGCGTGTTGTAAAACTTAAGTTCCATGTTAATGCACTCTCCCGCGCGAAATTGAAACGCGCTTATTTGCATATATTTTAGCACAAACAAAAATATTCAACAAGCATTAAACGCCGTAAATAACGCAATATTTGAAATATCCGCAAGTTGGGGCGCATTTTTTTGTAAAGCGTTTGCTTTTATCGCTATTGTGTGCTACAATACTCGATGACACAAACTGTCAGAGGTATTTACTATGATTGACGTTAATTTGATTAGACAAGATGCAGAAGCCGTTCGCCAAAGATACTTGAAGCGCGGTAAGGACATTGACTTTACTGAATTTTTGCAATTGGACGAACGCCGCAAACAAATTATTGCTTCCGTTGAGGCAATGAAGGCGCAAAAAAATAAGGTTTCGGCTCAAATTCCGCAATTGAAAAAAGCCGGTCAGGACGTTGCACCCATCTTTGCCGAAATGAAGGAACTTGGCGAAAAGATTTCCCTTGAAGACAAGGAACTTGCCGACGTTAACGGGAAAATTAAAGACTTTTTGCTTAGGTTGCCCAACCTGCCCGACAACGACCTGGAAGCGGGCGGAAAGGAAAACAACAAACCCATTTACACCTTTGGTGAAAAGCCGAAGTTCGACTTTGAACCGAAAGACCACGTGGAACTTGCCAAAAGCCTTGGCTTGATTGACTACGAGCGGGGTGCAAAACTTGCAGGCAACGGAAGTTGGATTTACACCGGCCTTGGTGCAAGGCTGGAATGGGCGCTGTTGAACTACTTTATTGACAGCCACACTGCAAAAGGATACACCTTTATGCTGCCGCCCTACATGCTTACATACGAGTGCGGACTGACGGCAGGACAATTCCCCAAATTTGAAGACGACGTGTACCAAATTGCCAATGCGGAAGGTCGCAAATTTATGTTGCCCACCGCAGAGACAGCGTTGGTTAACCTGTACCGCGATGAAATTTTGCC
Organism: uncultured Oscillospiraceae bacterium; assembly: GCA_964474475.1. Taxonomy (GTDB): domain Bacteria; phylum Bacillota; class Clostridia; order Christensenellales; family CAG-314; genus Fimimonas. The sequence continues at coordinate 2,394 of CAYYTD010000128.1, forward strand.
CGAAAGCGAACTGCCCAAAAAATACTTTGGCTACTCCGCTTGTTTCCGCAGAGAGGCAGGCAGCTACCGTGCAGAAGAACGCGGCATGATTAGAGGACATCAATTTAACAAAGTGGAACTCTTCCAGTACACCACACCGGAAAAATCCGACGAGGCATTTGAAGAAATGGTTGGCATGGCTTGCGGACTTGTGGAAGGCTTGGGACTTCATTACCAACTTTCAAAACTTGCGGCAGGCGACTGCTCCGACAGCATGGCACGCACCTACGACATTGAAATTTACATCCCCTCGATGAACATTTACAAGGAAGTTTCGTCGGCATCGAATGCACGTGACTACCAAGCAAGGCGCGGCAACATGCGTTACAGAAGAGAGGCGGACAACAAGCTGGAATTTGTGCATACCTTGAACGCTAGCGGACTGGCAACCAGCAGAGTGTTCCCTGCCATTTTGGAACAAAACCAAAACGCAGACGGCTCGGTAACCATACCCGAAGTGCTTAGAAAATACATGGGCGGAATGGAAAAACTTTACCCCGTGAAATAACACCACTAAAAACAGGAACGGACAAACTTCGTTCCTTTTTATTTGCCAAATGCCACACTACCTTTTGCCCTACAGCGGTACTACATTTTGCCCTACGGCGGCACTACTATTTGCCCGACGGGCGCACTACTTTGTGCGACGGGACGGCGCTACTTTGACGGCTACGAAAGAGCCACGACGATTGCGAAAAACCCTTTGTGTGGGTGAAGAGGGCTTTGTGCCCTTAGTGATTTGCTCCGAATTAAGTATTGCTTTACCTGTGAAAGCAAAGAAAGCCCAGCCACGTGCGCCACGGCACCTTTTGCAAGTCAGTGTGGCATCGATTATTGACACGAAGGGAAAAATGTTGTAAACTA
>CAYYTD010000129.1:0-1978 GCA_964474475.1 uncultured Oscillospiraceae bacterium
CTTACAGACTGAACTCTTACAAACGTGAAGTCCTTTCGGCAATCCCGAAAGGACTTCTTTTTTTATCTTTTAACTTTTTTACAATTTTAATCTTATTTGAATTTTAATCTTATTTGTACTTGTAATTCGGTTTTACCTTGACCGACAATCTTATGTTATGCGTTGGCCTATTATTCTATTTTCGCATTGGATTCGTTCGTCGTTTTTTTAGCTTGACTGAGATTAGCCACAGATAATTTTGCATTATCTGCACGACTGCGGCAAGCCGTTTTAATTATTAAACCGCCAACTAGGCGTGCGCCAACGCCGAATAACAATGAAAGCTGCCATGCCCGACATAGACTTAAAAATTATCTGCTAAACGGGAGAGGACAAGTCCATTTTGATTTGGTTGAGGTGCTTATCGACAGACTTTTTGCGTTTGAAACGGGGATTGTCGTAAATAATTCCGTTGGCGCAAACGAGGCTGAGGCGGTTGAGCGCGTCGAGGTCGAAAAGAGGATTGTCTGCCATGGCGATGAAATCGGCACGCTTGCCCACTTCGATGGAACCAGTTACGTCGCCAACGCCTGCTATTTGTGCGTTGGTGAGAGTTGCCGTTGTGAGAGCGCAAGCATTGCTTACGCCGAGATACTTGGCGAAAAACCAAACTTCGTTGGGCATGGCATATTGCGTGACGAATGGACAGGAAGAATCGGTACCCATGCCGAGAGTGACGCCCTGCGACAAACAAAGCTTGGCGCCGCAAGTCATTTCGTCCAGCAAAACCTGAGTGTTGAAAGTGGCAAGCTCGGTGAGCTTGGTGACGTTGGCAGGCAAGTGAGCAAGAGGCACTGCGGGGCTGAAGGTTGCAACGACGGCTTTTCCATTGGCTTTGACATCGGCGACGTCTTGAAGGGTGAAATCGGCGCCGTGCTCGATGGTATCCACTCCGCAAGCAACGGCAACTTGAATGCCCCCTTCGCTTTCCGTGTGAGATGCCACTATTTTGCCCAATTTGTGTGCTTCATCGCAAACGGCAAAGGCCTGTTGCTGAGTCATTTTGAGCTCGCCCGGTTCTCCACGTTTGGTTGCATCGATAACGCCGCCGGTGATGCATATCTTGATGAAATCGACACCGTTGGCAACGTTTTGCCTTACCAAAGCGCGCAGTTCTTCCGGATCGGTTGCCGTGAGAGCAAAGGTTCCGTCGCCGTGTCCGCCCACGGCAGTGATTGCAGGACCGGAAACTATCATGCGGGGAGCGGCAATTTTGCCCTTGGCGGCTTTGTTGCGAATACGCACGTCGGAATAATGAAAATCGCCCACGGTGCGGATTGTTGTACAACCACTCATAAGTTGCGTTTTGGCGGAGTTTGCAACGATTTTATCTAACACCACTTTGCCCAAACCTGTGCGAATAAATTTGAGCACGAGCTGCTGCAATTTGCCGCCACCGAGAATTTTGGAAGGCTTGCCGCTACCGAAAAGATGCACGTGCAAGTTGGTTAAGCCGGGAAGAAGATATTTGCCGCCCATGTCGAGATAGAGAACGTCCATTGGAGCATCGACGACACCGACCTGCTCGATAACGCCATCCTTGACATAGACTGAACCTTCAATAATTTTGCAATTACGCTCGACCTGAATGATTTTGCAATTGTACAATACGAAAGTTTTGGGATACTTCATACTACGTTAAAGCTTGATAAAAGCCTTGTGACCTCCAAAATAAACTGAACTATACGGCGGCTGAACTAACGCCGATTTGAAACTAAATTAAAAAAAGTTGGCGATGAACTACTACTGCAGAGATGAAAGCCATTCGTCGGCAAGAAGATCGTTGACGTAACACGCCGTTTTGGTAACGGAATAATCTCCTTGCAGGGAATGAACGTTTATAAGATGATTGACCAGCCTATCAGGACGAACGTTGCTGTTGCCTATTGCAAGGGTGACGACGGCTTGATCATCCGAAAGGGGCATTGCACTGAAGATG
>CAYYTD010000129.1:1988-3230 GCA_964474475.1 uncultured Oscillospiraceae bacterium
GCCACGGTTCTCGTAAGAGATGCAATAGCCATCGGCAGTTATTTCGTCAATTACCTGGCCTATTCCCTTTGCCGACAAAACGTATTCGGCACGGTTTAATTTGGCAGCAAGATTAACGGAACTAACAGTAAAAGACTTGGTAAAACGCAAACCGACAGGACAAACGGCGTTGAGCCTGTTGAGCACGTCCTTTTCCTCCCCCTTGGTTTTTACCGCAACGTATTCAGCATGGCTTTCCACCCCCAAAGGAAGAGGAGGCGAAAAGGCTAACTCCATGTGCGGATTGTAACCTTGAGAATACTCCGCCTCTATTTTGGCGCGGCGGAGCGTGTAGGTGATGGCGCGGAGCGTGTCGACGTGAGCGGCAAGCGCCGATGGCATTTTCTTTTCAAACTTGAGTACTAACATTGAACCTCACAGTCCGCAAATGGCGGACAAAGTTGACAGCGTGTATTTTGGCACCATGCACGAAGGCTCGGAACACCAAATACGACGCAAAAATTGCTTATTTTGAGTACTATGACAGAAATAGTATGTAATAAATTGCGAAAAAACTGATATAATGTCACGCTTTAAGGACGATTAACGGCAAAAAACCGTTACACAGTCCAAGAAACGTTGAAGCGAAGGAAAAGTGCAAGCGGGACAAACGGTGAAAGTTTTTCGCACTTAAAATTGTGAAATTCACTCCACCGCGTTGACTTTTGAATGTCCCTACTTTGTTGCGTTGCCGTGACCGTCGAGGCAAAAACCCCACTTGGCAAGCCCGCAACCATTGCACTGTTTTGTGCAAGAGGGCGTAGTTTGCTCGCCCATGGCGCGGAGATACTCGCTCTTGAGATACTGCTTTGTGACACCTACGTCGATGAAATCCCACGGCAAAACGTCATCAAAACCGTAAGAACCGACGATCTTGTCCGTGTCGATTTGCAAAGTGTCAAACGCCTTGCGATAATGCTCGAAATTGAAGTGTTCGCTCCAGGCATCGAAGTTGGCTCCGTCGAGATACGCTTGATACAATGCATCGGCAATTACTCTGCCGCCGCGTGCCAAAACAGCCTCGAGATAGGACACGTCGTAATCGTTGTAGGAGAAGGAAATACCCTTTTTTGTTAGAACTTCTTTGAGGTACCTTTGCTTGGCAACGATGTCGCTTCGACTAGCGAAAGCGCACCACTGGAAGGGCGGGAAAGGCTTGGGAATGAAGGTGGAACATGAGACTGCTATACGCACTTTTCCGTT
>CAYYTD010000130.1:0-1685 GCA_964474475.1 uncultured Oscillospiraceae bacterium
GTTGTAGTCGCCAAAGGGCGGACGGAAAAGGGTGACTGGTTTGCCCGTGACGGCGGAGATTTTTTTGCAGCTTTCTACAAGTTCCGCGCGGCAGGCATCTTGCGAAAGCTTGCTCATTTGCGGATGGGTAAGGCTGTGCGTGCCGATTTCGAAGCCGCGAGAGGAGATTTCGGCAACCAAGTGGGGGTATTTGTCGCACCAGAAACCGACGAGAAAAAAGGTTGCCTTGACACCGTAACTGTCGCAAACGTCCATGATATTGCGCGTTTGGTCGGCGCCCCAAGCGGCATCGAAACTGATGGCTACCTTTTTGGCGTTGGTTTGCACGCGGTAGATGGGTACTTGTTTTTTGCTTGCGAACACCGTTGAATAGGCGCCCATGCCGCAAACGGCCGTTAGGCACAACACCGCAACGAGCAGGGCACAAAATGCTGTTTTCATATTCCCCTACTGCCGCCCGAAATTCCTGCAGCCTTGTAATTGTACCATACGTGATGGCACGAATATGCGTAGAATTGGGCGAAAAAAGTCTTTTTTGGTAGTTTATGCCTATGGAAAGAAAGATAGAACGGGGAAGGTGCAAATCGACCAAAAAAATATCGTAACAAAACAAAAGTACCGAGAGAAAAAATCTCTTGGTACTTTTTTGATAACAAAATTATGGCAGACAAGCAATCGACAATTATTGCGATTGAGCAGCCGTGATTAAAGATGATTAAGCAAATTAGATGGGCATACCGCCGTCGTTGATGAAGAGAATACCTATCGTGTTGGCGCCGCAGTGGGTGGTTATTGTGCAGCCGGCTGTTGTTTCCAGCACTTCGTCGAAAATGCCCCAGCTCTTGACGGCTTCGATTACCTGCTCCGTAATGCCGTCGTCCATTTTGGTGTGGGTGACGAAACAGCGTGTTTTGTCTGCATTGGTGTACTTGGTTTTGACGAAATGCACGTACTTGTCCACACAGCGAGTAAAGCGACCGAAAGGCTTGGATGCGATGCCCATTTTGCCACCGGAAACGGCAATGCAGGGACGAATTTTGAGAAGGTTGGCGCCCAAATAGGACAAAGAAGAACAGCGGCCGCCCTTGTAGAGAAAATCTAACTTTTCCACGATGAAGGAGGCTTGCACCTGTGCCGCCCTTTGGTTGGCGCGCTCGACAATTTGCTGCGCCGTTTTGCCTGCGGCTGCCATGTCGCATGCATCCAGCACCAAAAGCCCCGTGCCGGTGGAAAGGTTGCGGCTATCTACCACGTAAACGTTGTCTACTTCTTCCGCCGCCTTGCAAGCTGCTTCGTGAGAGCCGGACATATCCGCCGAAATGTTGAAGTGCACTACTGCATCGTAGCCTTCGTCTAAAAAGGACTTGAAGAACCAAGCGTACTCCTCTTGGCTGCGGCAACCCGACTTGGGCAAAACCTTGTGGGTGGCAACGAACTCGTAGATGGCTTCCGGCTGAATGGTGACACCGTCCAAAAAGTCATCTTCGCCCAGCGAAACGTGCAAGGGCATGGTGCTAACGTTGTATTGTTGAAGTAATTCGGGCGAAAGGTCGCAAGTGCTATCCGCCGTGATTTTGATTTTCATAGTTTTCTCCGTTGATGAGTGTAAAATTGACAAGCAACGCCGCAAAAGGCGGCAATTGGAAAGTGCGTGGGTTGAAACCTTGACTCAAACGCCGTGAACG
>CAYYTD010000130.1:1695-3185 GCA_964474475.1 uncultured Oscillospiraceae bacterium
AACGCGGAAAAATTGAGTCTTAACTGCCACATAAGACAGCAAAACAAAGCAAACTGACAGTTTACTGTGATAATTATATACTTGTAAACTAAATATAAGCTGAAATTGGGGCTTTAATGGAACAAATTTAACGTGTAATTGACAGCCTTGCAAGGAAAATACACCGCAAAAGTAGCGTGCGCAGGTTAACTTGACGTGCTGAAAACGTGGGCGGCAAAATTGAGCGGAGCAAAATACTTTGCTTTGATAATTCCGTTGGAGCTTGGAACAAATTGGCAATTAAAAGCCGAAAAGTGCCGAAAAGTACTGAAAAAAATAAAAAATACCGAAAAGTGCCGAAATAAAACAAAAATGCCGAAAAACGTGCAAAAATGAGCGAAAAAGTGACAAAAAGGAACGAAAATACCGAAAAAGGGCGAAAAGTGTCGTTAATCTTCGGTGGTTTGTTGCGAATTGGGGCAGTTGGGGCAAGTGCAGGTGTCGCAAGCGGAATAGCCACAGTTGGACTTGGCTTGTGCGTTAGCTTGTTGAGAATCGCCGTTGGACAAGTCGTTATTTTGAGAACCGTCGTTTGACGAACTACCATTGGACAAGCCGTTATTTGACAAATCGCCGCTTTGAGAATTATCCGTCAACAAGCCGCCGTTTTGAGAACTACTGCTTTGAGAGCCGCCGACAAGTGAATTTTGCCCGTCGGTGCGGCTAATGATGCGGCTGACGCCCACTACGGTGCAATCGGCAGGGACGCTTTTGAGAACTACGGCGTTGGCGCCGATTTTGACGTTGTTGCCGATGGTGATGTTGCCCAGTACCTTGGCTCCTGCGCCCACCACTACGTTGTTGCCCAGCGTGGGATGGCGCTTGTTGTGCTCCTTGCCGGTGCCGCCCAGCGTGGCGCCTTGGTAGATGGTACAGTCGTCGCCGATGATTGCCGTTTCACCTATCACAACGCCCATGCCGTGATCGATGAAAAGGTTGCGGCCTATTTTGGCGCCGGGGTGGATGTCGATGCCTGTGAAGAACCGACACAATCCCGAAAGGAAACGAGCAATAAACTTGAGCTTGATGACATAGAAAAAACGCGCAACACGATACCACACCAGTGCGTGAACGCCCGGATAGAGAAGAAGAATTTCTAACCAACACCTTGCGGCGGGATCTCGCTGTTTGATGGACTTGAAAAAGCCCGTGCGTTTTTGTTTCATAGCTCCGTTATCTTGCCGAAAATTGTTTTTTGGCGTTATTTTGCCCTTTGCGATGACCTTTGCCGACGAACGGAAGGTGCCGAACAGGGCAAAAGGGGCAAACAAAATTGAAATTGTTGAAAAATTCTTGCCTGCGCCGACTGCCGACTTTGTGTATGCTGTCGACCTTGTGCCGACTTCAACACCTGCGCCGACTGATGGCGTTTGTTTTGTCAAAACGTAAGGAACGAACAAGCCGTCAACTTTGTGCAAACCGCTACAACAAAGGTCGGTGACGTTGATTTT
>CAYYTD010000131.1:0-3098 GCA_964474475.1 uncultured Oscillospiraceae bacterium
TGGGTTGAGCCAGCATTAGAGTTTGCATTGAAGTTTACGTTGTAGCGTGCATTTGTTGGCAGGTACGAAGGACGGTTTTGACACGCCACTGCCGTTGAATTTTGAAAGTGACGGCGTGGCACAATCAGCTTTTGCTTTTTCAAGGTTGGCTAAATGGGTGCGGGGCGCTTTTTCTGTGGCCACGCATCTTGCAAGTTGCAAGACCGTTGCAATTTGACGGCGACTATGTTATAATCGTTGCAAAACAAGCACGCAAGCACACGGACGGCATTTTATGCAACTATTCACACAAGCGGCAAACGCCGCAAGTCTGGCAAAAGTCTATTCCAAAGTCACTTTGCCCCTTTACGAAAGGTACCGCAACTTAATATCTCGTTTTTGCAAAGAGTACTCGTCGTCCTCTTGCTTTTTGGCATCTTCTCCGGGCAGGGTAGAGCTCATCGGAAACCACACCGACCACAACGGCGGCTGTGTCGTCGCTTGCGCAATCAATCTGGACGTCATTGCCGCCTTTTCTCCAAGGGATGACGGCATCGTTTCCGTCAAGAGCGACAACTACCGTCCCATCGTTTTTTCCGTCAAGGATGCAGGCACCAAGCAAAGCGGCAGCAACGGTATGGTTAGGGGCGTAACGGAGTATTTGCAAAGTAACGGCTATGCGGTGGGCGGTTTCAACGCCTATTTGCAGTCGCAATTACCGGTAGGGGCAGGCGTTTCTTCCAGCGCGGCTTTTCAGTTGCTTGTTGCAACTATATATAACGATTTGTACAACGATGGCAAAATAGATGCCATCACCCTTGCCAAGGCGGGGCAGTTTGCCGAAAACGTTTATTTCGGCAAGCCTTGCGGGTTGCTCGACCAAAGCGCCGTTGCCCTCGGCGGCGTGGTGGAGTTTAATTTTTCAAGCGGCGTGGCGTATCGGCAGATAAATTCTGCAAGTAATTTAAGTTTGGTGCTTGTCAACACAGGCAAGAGCCATTCTTCTCTCACCGATGCCTACGCTCAAATTCCTGCCGACATGAAGCAGACGGCAAGATTTTTCGGCAAAGATTTGCTGTGTAACGTTGCCGAAGAGGAGTTTTATGCAAATCTTGATGCCGTCAGTGGGGCTGTCGGGGCACGCGCCGCCGGCAGGGCATGCCACTTTTTCGAGGAATGCCGCAGGGCAAAGCAGTTCAGCCACGCGTTGGAAAGGGGCGACGACCAACTTGCAGTCAGGTTAATAAACGAAAGCGGCAAGAGTAGTCGAAGCAAACTTCGCAATTGCAGTTTTCGCGGCGATAGGGCAATTATCCGCGTTATGGATTTCGTCACCGAGCATTTCCCCGGTTGCGGCGTTCGCGTGCACGGCGGAGGCTTTGCCGGCACCGTTTTGTGCACCGTCAAGGCTAGCGAAGAGCAAGAGTTTGTCAGGTCGCTGTCGCACAAGTTCGGCAAAAACAACGTCATTCCCCTGTCCGTCCGCCCCTGCGGCGCCACCACCCTGTAACACTTTGCAAAACGCATTATTTCTTTCAAAAATCGCTTGGCAATTCCGCCAAGCATTTTTCATTCTCTCACTCAATCGGCACCTTATCTTAACAAACATTTTACAAAGGGTATTTGCAAAAACGGTTGACTTTGTCTTTGGCAAGGAATAGAATGTAGGCAATCAGGTGAGGCGGTTGCGCCTAACGCGCATTAAAAGGGAACGCGATGAGAATCCGCGGTTCAGCTCACTCTACTGTATTTGGCTAATTGCTTTTTTAACAACGGTCACTGACGCAAGTCGGGAAGGCGAAAAAGGCAGTATTCGAAGCCATAAGCCAGGAGACCTGCCGTCTTACCGCGAAAGTGTAAACTTTTCGGTGAGGCGAAGTTTATGCGACGGATCTCTTGGCTACAAGCGCAACTCTGTTGCGTGCTTTGTCGTCGCGGGTTAAGCGCATATTATTTGGCAATCATCGAAGAGGATGGTTGCCTTTTTTGTTGCCTTAGTGGTGCAAAAGTGGGCGTCAAAACGTATTATTTCGGCAAAAGCCGGTATAAAAAAGGAGATTCTCACCATGAAAAACAAGTTTTCGGCAACGCTAATGGCATTGTTGGCGCTGGTAGCAGCGCTGTGCGTATGCTTCGTCGCTTGCGAACAGTTGCCCGACGACGACACCCCTGTAGAAGAAGATATAATCTACACGGTCAGTTTCAATTTAGATGGCGGCAGTTGCTCGGCAAATCTTGCCGACGGCTTAAAAGTCGTCAAGGGCACGGCGTTCAACCTGTCCTCTTATGTAGTCACCAAAGAGCATCATACCTTTGGCGGATGGACGGACGGCACCAACACCATTGCGGCGGACGGCAGCATTACCGTCAACGGAGACACAACCCTCACCGCATTGTGGACTTTGAACAGCTACACCGTCACCTTCAACGTAAACGGCGGCAACGAGCTTGCAAATTCCACCGTTTCCAAGGATTACAACACGCAGCTGTCCTTGGCAGATTACCAACCCACCCGCACCAATTACCTTTTCAAGGGCTGGACGGACGGCACCGGTAGTTACGCAGCCGATGCACAAATCATTGTCACGCAGAACGTAACGCTCACTGCCGTTTGGGCTTTGGACGTCAGCGACCTTTCCAAGTTCGTTTTTGAAGAAACGGAAACGGAAGTCACCCTCAAGGGCGTTTCAGAAGGTTTCGATTTGGAAAAGGTCATTTTGCCTGCCGAGTACAACGGCAAGCCCATCACCGCAATTGCACAACGCGCCTTTTCTTACAATAAGGTTGTCAAGCAAATCTATCTCGACGGCATGACCAACCTCAAGGAAATCGGCAACAACGCGTTTGCTTCTTCTCCCCTTCTTCAAGTTGTCAGCCTCAAGGGGCTTAGTAACCTCACAACCATTGGCGATAGCGCATTCTACGGCACGTATAACGGTGCAGATAGCTTAAAGACGGTTGTGTTCGACGGTTGCACCTCGCTCGAAAGCATCGGACAAATGGCGTTTGCTTACCAAGAAGTTTTGGAAAGCATCGACCTGTCTTCCTGCACCAAGCTTACAAGCATTGCCCGTCAAATGTTAGACGGCTGCTCGGCGCTCACCACCGTTAGCCTGCCT
>CAYYTD010000132.1:0-3089 GCA_964474475.1 uncultured Oscillospiraceae bacterium
TCGGACCCACGCGACCAGCTTGGAAGGCTGGGATTCTACCATTGAACTACACCCGCACTTCAACAGCTTATTTATTATAAGACAATACAAAAAAACTGTCAACAATTTTAGGCAAACTTTTTGCACTTTTTTTAAGTTTTTTACAAAGAACCCAACCAATGCCGACTAATCGAAGAGATTTGAGTTGTACAAACCAATAAGGAGGTTTTGAATATTTGAGTAATTGATAATCTTTACTATTTCTTCCCCATCATCGTCCTTTTTGCCCGTACCTTGTGTTTCGGACGGCTTTACGTAACTCGACGTTCCCTCTTGTTTGTTTAGTTTTAAATATATATTATTAAAAAAGTTGCCCAGATCTTTTAACGCAGTATATTGAGCAATTTCCTTTCGGTAATTACTCATTTCAACGTATACCCCGGAAGTGACCATTTCGGACAGTTCCTTGCACTTCTCGTTTGAGTTGGGATACAACGACACAAGCTGAATAGCGTCACTTACGCAGTTTAGTAGCGCCGAATATCGCAAATAAACGTTGTCGCTTGTTAACAGCAAATATGCGGCAACCGTATTTGCATCGCTTTCGCGCATGACACCCTTACCGTGAGCCAGTTCGTGCGCCATAGTAAATGGCAAGTTGTAATTATTTTGATTGCCGTTTATATTTGCCTCGCCAAACGGCGCAAAAAACACTCCCGAAATGTGCAATTCACTCATTATCGTTTTGTTAATAATTTTTTTAGCTCGCGGCGTATACTCCGAAAAATAATCGTCAGTCAACCTCTCGTATTCGCTTGCCAACAACTCGTTCAATTCCGAAAAAGTAAACGGAAAAAGGACGTTTCCGCTTTCGTCATGCGCCGTCTTCAAATACGCATCGTTTAGGCCACTAATCAATTTCGTTGCCAAATCTACGGCATCATCGTACGAAAATTCTCTTGAGGTATGGGCACGAACTATCTCTGCCGGCAAATCACTTCGATTGTAAGCAAAAGAAGCTGAAACGGAATATACGTTGACAAACGACAAAACTCCGATAGCAACCGATAAGGTCAAAGAAATTAATGTTTGCCATTTTTTCTTAACACAAAATATGATGACAAAAACGATAAAAGCTATACCGCCAAGAATAGCAAAGATCAACAGCCACTCGTAAAAACTAATAGGTAAAACTCCGAACAGCGTCCCGAAAATCATAATCCAATATCGCGAAACGGTAGTTGCAAAAAAATCACAAACGGCTTTACTCGTTTGCAAAAGAATTAAGGTTACTAGTAGTAATACCAAAACACCTACAACTATCAACTTTCGGGAATACTTTTTCATTTACGCTAGTCTTGACTGAACAAATGAAAACGCTTATCTATATAATCTTGAGCTCGTTCGAGATACGTAATTACGTCTTTGGCATTTGCTGAACGCTCAATTCTGTTATTCGCAACGCTTATGCGCTTGGAAATTGCATTGGTGCCACACGCAAGAATGTTTGTGATTTCCTCCATAATGCCGATATTATACAAACATTGCATGCCCGATTTGCAATAACCCACGTTTTCAAGATTTTGCGCCATATATTTTTGCCGGTACATGTAATAGGGACGATAGCCAGCAGCATGCAGCTTTTCGGACGCATACGCTACCATTTGGGATACGTCGTCCTCTGCTTGATATCCGCGTTCCTTGAGCGCACTACCATGCTTTAGTGCAAGCGTGTGCACGGTGATATTATCTGGAGACAATGCAATCGCCGAATCCACGCTGTGACAAAACATCTCATAAGTTTCCGCTGGTAGTCCTGCTATCAAATCCATATTAACAACAAATCCAAACGATTTTGCCAACCGATACTTGTCATATATATCCTCTACAGAATGTCTACGTCCGATTACATCCAAAACACTTTGATTGAAGGTTTGTGGGTTAATGGATATCCTGTCCACTCCATGTTTTTTAAACACAGCCAACTTTTGTTCATCAATAGTATCGGGCCGTCCGGCTTCAACCGTAAATTCTTTAGGAACAAAATCTATTTCGTTCAATATTGAATCTAGCTGGCTAGCAGATAAAGACGTAGGCGTACCACCGCCAAAATAAACGTTATTGATGGCAATTCCTTTGCGGCGTGCAAAGTCAATAGTTTGGCGGATATCAGTTTTTAAAACGTCAACGTACGGATCGACGTATTTTTTTAATCTGTCTATTTCACCGCTTGTAAAGGAACAATAACTGCATCTAGAAGTGCAAAAAGGAATCCCCACGTACAAATCTGCAGCACTTTCATCGGGTCGCAAATCTCCTTGAATAGCCAATATCTGCGCCACTACGTCAATCTTTTCGGGCGAAACGCCTAAAGAAGTGAATGCCTCTTGCCACGATAACCCTTCCGACTCAAATTGTCTTGCAAGTTTTGTTGGGCGGATCCCCGTCAAACTACCCCAAGGCATTTTCTTGCCGGTCACCTTCGACAGCAAATTGTACATGCACAATTTGGCATATCGTTTTCTTAGTCGCATAGAATGCAATTCGTCAAAACCGTTTACGTCAACTCGTTGTATTTCAACTCGAGCAAAAAACGTTGCAACGTAGTAATAAACGCCGCCCTCTACCGATTCATTCAAAACGATATCAGCAGGCAAACTTTGAACCAATTCGGTATCGTCAATGAATAATTTTGCTACGTCTTGTATTTCCGTAGCTAAAGAAAAATTAGTATATAGTTTCATGTTGTAAATATGGATTAAATTTCTTTTCGCTTTCTAGCGTAGTATTTGGACCATGCCCGCAAATGACGGCATAATCTCCCGAGAGCGCTTTGATTTTCTTTAGCGAAGAAACAATCAAATGCGGTTTACTTTCGGCAAAATCAATTCGACCAACACTACATTGAAACAAAGTGTCGCCGCTAATGATTAATCGGTCTATTAAGTACACTACTGAGCCGGCTGTATGTCCTGGAGTTTCGAGTACTTGAAAATTAAAATCACCTACGTCAAGAGATCCTTCAACTATTGGATGTGTCGGGAAGCAATCTTGACAATGCACACCCCACCGATTCTGAGACGCTTTGTGACAAAGAGAATAATCCGCCT
>CAYYTD010000133.1:0-1091 GCA_964474475.1 uncultured Oscillospiraceae bacterium
TTTAATCTCAAAACGCCCCCCCCCCTGGTCGGCGAAAAATCCCGTTCTTCGCAGCCAGCAACGGTTATTTGCAATCTGCTAACGGTTTTTTACAGCCAAACGGCGGTTCCCCAACGCAAAACGCCAGTTTTTCCAAGCAAAAGGAGTAACTTTTGCTTTTCAATTCAGTCCCACCTGTCGTTAATTTACCTGGTTTAAGCAAATTCAATTGTCAAGGCGGTCACAAATGAAATTTTACGAACTAATCCCAATCATCATTTTTTGTATGCTCACCGCGGCGCTCATTTGTATGAAGTTGTGCGGTGTCGGCAGTCGCAAGCGCGGCATCGTCAAGATGCTTGCCTCTTACTTTTTTCTCGTTGGCGCTGCCTATTCCCTCGTGTGTTTAGGCACGGCGGTTTTGTTGCCTGCAATAGGGCTAATTTGTGCCTTCCTTGGCGATTTGTTTTTGGTTTTCATGGACGATCATCGCTTTTTCGTCGCCGGCACACTGTCCTTTTGCGCAAGTAGCACATGTTTTTGCCTGCACGCCTTTCTTGCCCATCAGTGGCAGTGGTGGTTTTGCTTGGTTTTCATTGCCATTTTCGTCGGCAACGCCCTTTGCCAAGTCAAGGGGGTGTACAGCTACGGTAAGGACAAAGTGGTGCTCAACGCCTATATTTTGCTTGTCGGCTTGTGCGGAAGTCTTGGCTTGACTATTGCCTTTTCGGCGGAAAACGTTTTCGCCGTGCTTTTCGGCATCGGCTGTTTTTGCTATTTCGTCAGCGACCTTTGTTTGGGCTTGTATCTTCTCAAGTTCCGCCTTCGCTGGCTGGATTCTCTCAACACCCTTTTGTATTTTCCGGGCATTCTCCTCATCGTCATGAGCCTGTTGTAGCCCACCCACCCACTTTGCAGTTTCCTACCCTTTTTGCGGGTAGCTTAACCATTTTGTGTTTAGCATAATTTTTTACGATTTGCCTAATCATTTTACAGTTAGCCTACCCCTTTTGAAGGCAACCTAACCATTTTACAATTCGCCCAACCGCTTTTTGTTCTCGTCGGCTGGGTGATTTTTTTGGTTCTGTTGTGGTGCTAAGTTCAATCTTTGA
>CAYYTD010000133.1:1101-3085 GCA_964474475.1 uncultured Oscillospiraceae bacterium
TCCCGTCAACCGCCGCCTTTCCATTGCCGCGTTCGGGAGTTTTTCCATCGTCGGCTTTGCTTTTCCCCTTTTCAACATCCTTTTCATTACTAAAATAGTCCATTTTTCAAAGTCACCCCCATCAACCGCCTTTTTGTTCTCGTCGGCTGGGCGTTTTTCTTTGTTTCACTTGTTTCACATTTGTGAACGAAAAAAGTAAATTTTATTTTTTGCTTAAGCCCCCTTTTGTGCTTTACAAAAGAGTATTTCGGTGATAATCTATATGATAGACATAGTAATTTTTTGTTTTAATTTGTCGCAAACCAATCAAAAACGTTTGCGGCGTTCGTATGTTCAAATATTTACAAAAATCGGCGGTGAAAAAAGATGAAAGTAATATCCAGCGACCTGTTACGCGGCCACATCGATACCTTCGTGCTGTCCGCGCTTATGAGCGGCACCAAGTACGGCAACGAAATTCGCAAGTTTATTTCGCGCAAAACCAACAATTTGTACGTTCCCAACGAGCAAAGTTTGTACAGTGCCTACCACAGGTTAGAAGACATGGAGTGCATCAAGGGTTATTGGGGCGAAAACGTCGGCGCCACACGCAAGTACTATACCATTACGGATAAAGGGCGTGAGTTATACGAAGCCAACAAAATGGAGTGGGAAAACGCCAAGCGCCTTATCGACATTCTCATCAAATAATATCGGCAAACTCAACGGCTCGGGAGCATCTCGTGCCGTGTTTTGTTGGTAGCGATTAAATTCTCGGCGGAGGTTTTATGAATTATTCCGAAATTACCGTTTCCACAACGTCGCAAGCGGCGGAGTTGGTGGCGTATTTTTTGCAAGAAGTTTGCATGGACGGCGTTTCCGTCTACGACAAAGCCGATTTGTACAACAACAGCAGTTGGGATTACAAAGACGACAGTGCCGATTTGCAGTACGGCACCGAAGTTTTGGTCAAGGGCTATTGCGAGCTTAACCAAACGGATAGCGTTTTGGCGTATTTAAAGCAAAGTCTTGCCAATGTGCAAGATGGCGGCAGCTTAACGGTTTCCGTTCGCACGGTAGATGGCGATGCATGGGTGCAAAAGTGGAAGGACACTTTTCAGCCCATTTATACGGATAAGCTGGTCATTTGCCCCGAGTGGCAAAGCGTAGATACGGACAAATTAGTTTTCAGCATGGATACCGGCATTGCTTTCGGCACCGGGCAGCATCAAACCACGGCAATGTGCCTTCAATTTGCCGAAGAGTTGGATTTGACCGGCGCCAGAGTGCTGGACGTCGGCTGCGGTAGCGGCATTTTGGGCTTGTGTGCCCTGCTGCTGGGTGCTCAAAGTGCCGAACTGGTAGACGTGGACAGCCAAGCAACGGACGTGGCAGTGCACAACGCACAAATTAACGGGCTGGCAGATAGGTGCACCGTCAAGACGGGCAACCTAACCGACCAAACAGACGGCAAGTTCAATGTAGTTTTCGCCAACCTCACGGCAGATATCCTTGCCCTTTTGCACAAAGATATTTCTTCCGTAGTGCAAAGCGGCACCATCGTCGTGCTTTCGGGCATTTTGGACGTTAAGGAAAAACAGGTGGAAGAACTGTATTCCGATTTGTTCACGGTTGTGGATTGCAAGGCGCAAGGCGAGTGGCGTGCATTACTATTGAGGACAAAGTAGCATGGTCGTTTCAGTCTTCACTTTGGGTTGCAAAACCAATTTGTACGAAAGCGGACAAATAGTCACCGCCCTTTGCCAAGCAGGGCACGATGCCTTTTTGGGGCTCAAACGGGCAGACGTTTTCGTGCTCAACACCTGCGCCATCACGCAAGAGGCGGAAAAAAAGTCACGCCAGCTGGTCGCACGCGCACGCAAGCTCAATCCCCATTGTCGCGTCATCGTGGTGGGGTGTGCCTCGCAAAAAAATCAATCGCAATTCGACGGCATTGCCAACGTAACCTACGTTTGCGGCATTGCGGACAAAACTTCCGTCGTCC
>CAYYTD010000134.1:0-3079 GCA_964474475.1 uncultured Oscillospiraceae bacterium
AGCAAAAGAATACAAACAGAATAAACAAAATTCTGCAACTAATGCGTAAATTAAAGTAACAAGATACACACAAGATATGGTTAATAAAATAATAAGAAGCAAAACTAAAACAAGAATAATTTTTAAAATTAACACACCGAGAAATTAACACAAAATCTAAAAGTTAAAAGAAAAACTCGACTACAAAAGTAGTCGAGTTTTATAGTGGAGGCACCACCCGGAATCGGACCGGGGGTGAAGCTTTTGCAGAGCTCTGCCTTACCGCTTGGCTATGGTGCCACACTGCTGTTATATTCTACCAAACAACTCAAAAAAAAGCAACAGTTTTTAATTAAGTTTTTACGGTAAATGTTAACGGCAGCAAATTACAATATCTTACGTACCATATCTATTGTACTATTACACGCATAGTACTATGCAAAACGCCATTTTCTGTTATAATCAGCTGTTTTTACACTTTTGGAGGCATTTTTGAAACCATTGCACCATTCAACAAGCTCAGCTGCACTTGCAGTAGAATTAACTCCAACACCGCCCATCAAGCGCGCGACCTCTTGAACTTTGCCTTCCGATGCAGATAGACGTTCAACGCTCGTGTGCGTGCGCCCTCCATCTTGATATTTGTGCACAAGCAAATTGTCGTCAGCCATTGCTGCAATTTGCGGCAAGTGAGTAATAACTATGCACTGATAGCCTTGTTGTTGGTCGGCTGAAACAGCGGCGAGCTTTTCAGCTACCGTTCGAGCAATATTGCCCGAAATACCGGTGTCTATCTCGTCAAAAATCATCGTAGGAATTTTTTCCGCCTGCGCAGTAATATTTTTAATTGCAAGCATAAAGCGGGACATTTCACCGCCCGAAATCACCTTCGACAGCGGCTTTAACGGCTCACCCACGTTTGCCGACATAAGAAACTCCACTTTATCAAATCCGTTGGCGCAAGGGCTGCTTGCATACTCGTCAAAAGTAACCGATTCTTCTTGAAACTGCACCACGAAATTGGTGTTTTTCATTCCCAAATCGCACAACTCACGCATAATACGTTCCGCAAGCAACTTGGCAACACGTTTACGCTCGACGGATTTCAACGACGCCAATTGATACATTTTGTTCAAAACGTCCAGCTTGTTTCGTTGCAATTCAGCAATCAGCTCCGTTGCGTTAAGCATTTCGTCGTATTGTTTTTGTATTTTGTCAAAAAATGACAATACTTCCTCTATAGTCGAGCCATACTTGCGCTTGATGGTTTTAATAAGCTCCAGCCTTTCTTCAACTCGTTCAATTTCGTCTTGACTAATGTCGTACCTTGCAAGCAAGTCTTGTAAGGAAGAATTAACATCTTCTAGCTCCAAACTGCACGACTGCAATCTATTTTGCAGGTCGCCAATTTCACCGTCTACACTGCATACCGGTTTTAGCGCATTTGAAGCCTCCGAAGTGGAATTTATTGCGCCTTTTTCAGCATCCAACGCCATTGTAGCAGCCGAAATTGCAGCAATTATCTTTTCAAGGTTGAGTATTCTCTTGTGATTTTCAATCAGCTCAGCCTCTTCATTAACGTCCAATTCGGCTCGCTCAATCTCATCTATTTGATACTTTAATATATCAAGCAATCTCATTCTCTCGGCATCACTACCGCCAAAAGAATCCAAACGCTTATTTATAGAAATTAATTCCGGCAGCAACTTTTCTTGCAATTCAACGTCAACACCGTTAAAATCACAAAAAGAGTCCAACACGTCAAGCTGATTGTTTTCATTTAACAGTGCCAAATGCTGTCCTTGCCCAAAAATATCAACAAGATCACTGCAAATATCCTTCAACATTGCCAAAGTCACGGTTTTTCCGTTAATGCGAGCATCGTTTTTGCCATTCAAAGACATTCTGCGCGTAACCAAAACTTCGCTTTCAGAAGAAAAGCCAAGCGACTCTAGTTTATCTGTTATGCGACTATCATTTCCAATTTGAAATAACGCCGTAACTTCGGCAGTATCCGCACCGTACTTAATCAAAGTTTTGTCGGCGCGGTCACCAAGCACAAACGCAAGCGAATCGATAATAATGGATTTTCCGCTACCCGTTTCGCCCGTCAAAACCGTAAGCCCGGCATCAAAGGATAACTCCAAATGATCAATCAAAGCTATATTGTCGATAATCAATGACTTTAACATACTTCAAACCACTCTTAATCTAAAAGTACAAGCTAATTCCCGCGCAATTTCCTACACTTTACACCACGGCACAAATAATTCAATTCAAACCGTATTCAATTCGCCGCTGCCTTTACTATTGCATCGCAAATAGCCACGGCGTCAAGTCCACAACAAGCTATTTGATCGTCAATCGTTGCATGTTTAACAAATCTATCGCCTGCATTTAGGCACACGACTTTCTTAGATTTATCTCCGGCAAAGTATTGGCATATTTTTTGGCCAAAACTGCCTTCGGCAACCCCCTCTTCAACGGTCAAAATAATTGGCGTGCAAATGGAAGACAAAAGCTTATCGTCCAAGGGCTTAACGGTTGCAACGTCAACCACGTCGCAATTTTCAATTTGAGCGTTTAATGCATTCGTGCATGCACGTGCGCCCACCGCCAAAATAGTCGCCTTTGGGCTGTCAACCTTGCGGATATAATGCCAACTTCCGTCAAACCCCAGGTCGTCTTCGTTTAGCGTTCGTGCGTAACAAATGGCTACGGGTGAGGTTTGATGCGAACTTGCAATAATCATATCTTTAAGTTGCCTGTAAGTTTGCGGCGTCCACACTTGCAAATTAGGAACTTGCGAAAGATAAGCAAACGTAAACAACCCTTGATGTGTTTGTCCGTCTGCTCCCACAAATCCCGTTCTGTCCACAAGAAACGTTACGGGCAAATTTTGCAATGCCACATCGTGTAAAATTTGGTCGTAGGCACGTTGCAAAAAAGTAGAATATATAGCAACGTATGGATGCAAACCGCCCTTCGCCAAACCAGCGGCAAAGGTTACTGCGTGTTCTTCGGCAATTCCTACGTCAAAAAATCTGTTTGGAAATATATCTTCAAATTTGGCGAATCCCACCGCTTTTGTCATTGCCGC
>CAYYTD010000135.1:0-3053 GCA_964474475.1 uncultured Oscillospiraceae bacterium
AGTGCTTTGCCGTGCGAAAAAAATGAAAGAAAGCGGCGAACGATTAAGAAAAAGCTCCTGCCTTGTGTTGCAGGAGCTTTTTAATTAAACAAATTTTTTTTCTATTCTTGGGATTCGACGAGGCCGAGGCGGAGAAGGGAATGATAGACTCCGTCGGAGTTGTTATCCTGCGTGTGGTTGGGGATTTGCTGCTGAAGCGGTTGCGGAGCGTTGCCCATGAGCACGCCCATGCCCACGCTGCGGAGCATTTCGGCATCGTTGTAGTTGTCGCCGTAAGCGACGGCGTCGGCAATGCTGAGCCCCATTACGCCGCACAACTTTTCCACTGCGGTGGCTTTGGACACGCTGCCGTGCATGATTTCCAGCAACCTATCAGACGACTTTGCCACGTAGCAATCGGGAAACTTTTCCTTGACGGCAAGCTCAAGCCTTTCAGTATCTTCGGCGTTGCAGATGCACAAAATTTTGTTGATTTGGTCGTCGACGATCATATCCACGCTGCCCTTGATTGGCTGAACGAGAACGTGGGACTGCTCCCTGATGATGCGGGGATCGAGGTCGTTTTGCACTATCCACTGGTTGAGCGAATAGACGCTCCAAACGCAATTGATGCCGGTGGACTCCACGAAGGAGACGATATCCGCCGCTTTGCTCTTGCGAATGCCCTTGTGGTAAAGCACGTTGCCCTGTTCGTCCATGATGAGCCCACCGCTGAAAGCAATGAGCGGACAGGTGAGATCGTGTGCGCGCATGATGGTTTTGATGCCGAGCGGGCTGCGCGCCGAAACGATGACGAAAGGAATACCTTTGCTTTGCAAGCTCTTGATTGCCCGTTCCGTTTTGGGCGTGATGACGCGTTGGCTATTGAGCAAGGTGCCGTCCGCATCGCTAAAAACAATTTTGTACATTTGCCCCTCCATTGCAAAAGTAAAATCTACGGTTAGTGTACCACACAAAACCAAAACTTGGCAAGAAAAAAACGGGAACGCCTTGGCGGCGAACCCGTTAATATTTTTTTTGACCGTATAACGATAATGGATAGCGCAAAAATAAAATTGGCTTACCGAAAGTTATTTGACGGTGGCTGTGCCTACTTGTCTGCGCCTTACTTGCAACGATGATTTGCACCGAGCCGTGACACTTGCCGATGCAACTGTGCACGAACTTGTGGCAAAAACGCCCTTTACAAGCCCATTGGCGTGCGAACTGCACCAAAAACCTATTGGCAAGCAATCGCACATCGGCTAACTGTGCAGTGGCCTATTTGAATGCCATTACCGTTTGGTAAGGTGAAATATACTGCGGAAGGGTGAGTTTGTCGCCGCTTTGCAAGGTATCGAAGCCTGCCCTGTAGCCGCTGAAATCGACGGAAAGGGTATTTGCCGCAAGTGCGCCGTTGGCGTGAACGATGCGGTAAGTTCTGCCACCGCAAGTGACGTCGATTTGAATGGCGGCGCCCCCGGCAAGCTGGGTAACCTTGTAGTTTTCGGCAAGGGTTTCTGCCGTGAACTTGGCTGCGCCGAGAGTACGCTTGAAGTCGACCAGCGTTTTAACCTTGGTGAAAACGTCGTTGTAATGGGCTACCTTGAGAGAATAATCCAGCTCGTTGACTTCGTAAGAAGCGTCGTAAGAGTTGGAGTTGCCGCCCTTGGTGCGCATGAACTCGTCCCCGGCAAGCATGAATGAGGTGCCGTTACTCGTCATGACCATAGCTTCGGCAAGCACCACCATTTGCGCAATTTTGTCGGCATCGTCCGTTGCGCTGAATGCGCCCGTTGCAATGATGCGGTCGTAAAGGGTGTAGTTGTCGTGGCAGGTAACGTAGTTGACTACCTTGGCGGGATCGGTTACACCGCTTGCCTGCACGCTGCCGCAAAGGCCGAGAACGAGGTCGTTGACGTCGGCTGCGCTAACGGACGTGGCGTTGGTGAGCCAGCCGAGCTCCGTCTTGCCGCTCAAGCCGCCCTTGATGAGAGCATCGCGGAATTTGTCGTTAAACTGACCTACGTTGAGGATGGAGCCGTTGGCTTGGTCGGCCTGAAAGGTACCCGGCAAAGTAGTACTGCCGCCCTCCCACGGTTCGCCGTAGACAACGATATTGGGGTTGATCTTGACAAGTTCTGCCTTGAGAAGGTTCATTGTGTCGACGTCGTGCAAGCCCATGAGGTCGAAGCGGAAGCCGCCGAGCTTGTACTCCTTGGCAAGGAAGCAGACGGAATCGATCATGAACTTGCGGAACATGCTGTGGTCGCTTGCCGTTTCGTTGCCGCAACCGGAACCGTTGGAAAGCTTGCCGTTGGAATC
Source organism: uncultured Oscillospiraceae bacterium (assembly GCA_964474475.1). Classification (GTDB taxonomy): domain Bacteria; phylum Bacillota; class Clostridia; order Christensenellales; family CAG-314; genus Fimimonas. The sequence continues at coordinate 2,305 of CAYYTD010000135.1, forward strand.
GTAACGGAAATAGTAACCAGGCATGAGCACGTCGAAATTGGAGCCTGCAGCGGCGTTGACGTGGTTGTAAACTACGTCCATAATAACGTTGATGCCTTCGCCGTTAAATGCCGAAACAACCTGCTTGAACTCGTTTACACGCACGTAACCGTCGGTAGGATCGGATGAATAGCCGCCTTCGAGCACGTTGTAGTTGAGAGGATTGTAACCCCAGTTGAAGGTCATTGCCGCTTCGTCGTTGGCTTGGTCGAACACGGGAACGAATTGAACGGCGTTGATGCCCAGTTCCTTGATATGGTCAAACCCCGTGGATACCATTTGACCGCCGGGGGCTGTGTAGATGGTGTCTTCTTCGATAAGCCCCAAATACTTGCCGCGATTGGCTTCGGTGCCCGTCCAGGTAGAGGAAGAGGTGACGTCGGCTACGTGAGTTTCCCACACGACCAGCTCTTGAGCAGAGTAAGCGTGGGGAGTGACCTTGTCCCAACCGTCCGGATTGGTGGCGGCAAAATCTACTATTTGACCGCGTTTGCCGCTGAGCCCTGCACTCTTGGCGTAGGGATCGACAATTTCCTGTCCGTTGGGGTAGGTGGGATTGTAAACCGTGTAGGTATAGTACATGGCGGCGTAATCGCCGTTGAGAGTAGTTTGGAATACGCCCTTATCTCCCTTGGTCATATCCTGCGTGAGGGTGGGAGCATCGGTGCCGTGACCTTGCTTGTACAAGTTGAGAGTAATCTTGGTGGACA
>CAYYTD010000136.1:0-2962 GCA_964474475.1 uncultured Oscillospiraceae bacterium
AAGCGGTGTACACTTTGGTCACCAAACGAGAAGATGGAACCCCAAAATGAAAAAGTATATCTATGCTGAACGCAACGATATCCACATCATCGACCTTCAACAAACGGTTGCTCAAGCCGAAGTCGCTTACACGTTCGTTCGTGACATTGCAGCTCAAGGCAAACCCGTGTTGTTTGTTGGCACCAAAAAGCAAGCTCAAGAAGCTATTAAAACCGAAGCTGAGCGTTGCGGAATGTATTACGTAAACAATCGTTGGCTTGGCGGCACGCTTACCAACTACAGAACTATTAGAACTCGCATTGAAAGACTCAACAAGATTAACCAAATGGAAAAACTTGGCGAGCTTGAAAACTTCCCCAAGAAAGAAGTTGCCAAAATGCTTGAAGAACGCGACAAGCTTGAAGCTAACCTTGGCGGCATTAAAGACATGAAGGGTATGCCCGGTTGTATCTTTATTGTAGACCCCAAAAAGGAAGCTATTGCAGTTGCCGAAGCTCACGCACTCAACATCCCCATCGTTGCTATTGTAGATACTAACTGCGACCCTGACCAAGTTGATGTGGTTATTCCTGCTAACGACGATGCTATTGGTGCAATTAAAGTTATTGCATCTATTATTTCCGGTGCAGTAATCGAAGCCAAAGAGGGCGTTGTGATGACGGCTCCCGAAGAAGAAAAACCCGAAGCTAAAACGGCTGAGGCTACCGAGGAGGTTACAAATGGCTAATTTTAGTAGTGCAGACGTAATGAAACTTCGTGAACAAACGGGCGTTGGCATGATGGATTGCAAAAAGGCGCTTGTTGCTACCGACGGTAACTTTGACGAAGCAATTAAGCTTTTGCGTGAAAAGGGAATGGCATCCGCTGCCAAAAAGCAAAGCCGTGTTGCTGCCGAAGGCCTTGTAAAGTGCATTTTGGCTGAAGACAAAAAGAGCGGTGTTGCAGTAGAAATTAACTGCGAAACGGACTTTGTTGCTCGTTCCGATCAATTTCTTGCTCTTATCGACAACATTGCAAACCACCTTCTTCGTTCCGGCGCTACGAGCGTAGAAGCTGCAATGGAAGAACCTTACTACCTTGACGGTAGCAAAACGCTTAACGTGCTTATTGCCGAAGCTACGGCTGCAATCGGCGAAAAGATTTCGTTGCGCAGATTTACTAAATTTGTGGTTGAAGGCAACGGCGTTGTTTCAAGCTACATCCACATGGGCGGAAAAATTGGCGTTTTGACCAAGATTGAAACGGATGCTTCTGCCGAATCGGTTGCTGAACTTGCTGCAAACATCTGCATGCAAATTGCTGCAAGCAAACCGCAAGTTATTAACGTTGCAGACGTTGACGCTAGCCAACTTGAATCGGAAAGAGAAATTCTTACCGTTCAAGCAAGAAACGAAGGCAAGCCCGAAAACGTTATTGCAAAAATGGTTGAAGGCCGCATCCACAAGTATTACAAAGAAGTTTGCTTGATGGAACAAGAATACGTTAGAGATTCTTCCATGTCCATTAAACAAGTTGTTGCCGAAGCTGAAAAGGCTACTGGCAGCAAGATCGTCGTTTCCGCTTTCGTTCGTTACGAAATGGGCGAAGGTATTGAAAAACGCCACGAAAACTTTGCTGAAGAAATTCAAAAACAAATTAACGGTTAAAAAAACTATCGAGGAGGGAACAATACTTTAGGGGATTGTTCTCTCTTTTTGAAGTTAGAGGTGCGCATATGTTAAAATACAAACGAATTTTGCTTAAGGTTAGCGGCGAAGCTATGTGCGAAAAGGGCGGTTGCGGCATCGATTGTGAATCGGTAAAACTGCTTGCAGGGGAGATTAAATCCGCCTTGAAACTTGGCGTTGAAGTGGGCGTTGTGGTTGGCGGAGGAAACTTTTGGAGAGGTCGGTCGGCACAGGGGTTCGATCGTGCCACTGCGGACAGCATCGGCATGCTTGCAACGGTAATGAACGCTGTTGCATTGGGCAACGTGCTGACGGAATGCGGTATTAAAAACATCGTGGTATCGGCAGTTGGTGTTGACAAGGTGGCTGAACCTTACTACTTGCCGCGTATCAAGCAGTGCTTGCAGCAAGGCTTTGTGGTAGTATTTGGCGGAGGCACCGGTGCACCCTTCTTTTCGACGGATACCGCTGCCGTGCTACGTGCGTGTGAGATTGGCGCCGATGCGGTTATTTGCGCTAAAGCCGTGGACGGCATTTACGACAAGGATCCTTCGTTGCATCCTGACGCCGTTAAATTTGATTGTATTTCGTACGACGAAGTGATTAGCAAAAATCTTAAGGCCTTGGACATTACTGCTATATCTATGGCAAAAGAATTTGGATTGGCTATAGTTTCGTATGGAAAAAACGAGCCTAACGGGTTAGTTCGCGTATTAAGTGGCGAAAAGTTAGGCACAATTGTAAAATAACTATTGAATTTTACTTGTAAATGTAGTACAATTTACAAGTGTACATATTCGGCGCGTTGCCGACAACACAATAATATTACAGGAGCATTACTATGAGTTACGCAACACCGCAAATTGAAGAAATGTTTATGGAATTTGATATTGCTTGTGAAAAAGCAATAGAATATATGAAAAGCGAATATAATTTGATGAGGGCAGGCAGAGCCAACCCCAAACTCGTTGAAGGAATTAAGGTTGATTACTACGGGGCAATGACGCCGATTAATCAAATGGGCAATATTTCTATTCCCGAACCGAGATGCTTGGTTATCACCCTGTGGGACAAATCTGCTTTGAAAGATGTTGAACGCGCCATTTTGGCAGCTAACATCGGCGTTACACCTCAAAACGACGGTACCGTTATTCGCTTGACATTCCCCGTTTTGACGGAAGAACGTCGTCGCGACTTGGTAAAACAGGTTAAAAAACTTGCCGAGGATACCAAGGTGGTGCTTCGTAATGCACGTCGCGATGCTTTGGAAGTTTTGAAAAAGGAAAAGAACGCCA
>CAYYTD010000137.1:0-2958 GCA_964474475.1 uncultured Oscillospiraceae bacterium
AGCAAGGTTTAATATCGATAATAAAACGCCCCCAAAAAGCCAAAGGTGAAATGCGTAGGCAAAAGCGTACGGCTTGTGAGTTCTCGCCAAAGAAAAACGCCTACAAAAAAAAATATCGAAAGCAAAAAAACGGAACGAAAAAATCCCAAAGAAACATCTATAAAAAAAAAATATCAAAATGGCGACAAAAAAAACGCCACAAAAGTTCAACATAAAAACGCCGCAAAAAAACAATTAGATAAAACCAAATATTGTAAGGGAAGGTTGCATACACTACGGGTATGAGAATACTACTTTGCGGCGGAGGAACTGCCGGGCACGTGATGCCAAACCTTGCCATCGCTGAAAAAATGCGTGATTGCAGGCTATTTTACGTGGGTGGCGTGGGTATGGAAAGGGACATAGTTGCGCCCTACGTGAAAAGCGGCGTGATCGAAAAATTTTTTGCGCTGAACGCCCCCAAACTGAAAAGAAAATTTGCTTGGAGCAACTTTGCACTTCCCTTTGCCCTTGCCAAAAGCGTGGCGCAAAGCAAGAAAATACTAAAAGAGGTGATGCCCGACGTAGTTTTGAGCAAGGGCGGCTACGTAGGTTTGCCCGTGGTGATTGCCTGCCGTGCGCTTGACGTGCCCTGTGTGATACACGAAAGCGACGTGACGGCAGGGCTGGCGAACAGAATTTCGGCAAAATTTGCAACGGAATTTGTGAGTGCCTTTCCCATAAAAAACGCCCGAAGGGTGGGAGCAATCGTGCGCGAAAGTGCCATTGGCGGCGACAGGCGCAAGGGGCTTGCGGTGATGGGATTTGACGGCAAAAAGCCGATACTTGTAGTGACGGGAGGCAGCCTTGGAGCGCAAGCGCTTAACGAAGCAATAGCAGAGTGCCCGTCCGTTAGGGAAAAATTTGATACCTTTGTTATTTGCGGCAAGGGAAAAAGGATACCAAACGACGAAATAAAGCAGGCGGAATTTGTGCAAAACGTGGGTGACCTTTTTGCCGCTGCCGACCTGTGCCTGACAAGAGGGGGAAGCAACGCCCTGACGGAGTTAACACTTGCAGGCGTGCCCTTCATTGCGGTGCCGCTGAAAAAAGCATCGCGAGGGGAACAGATGAAAAATGCCGAATACTTTGAAAAGCTCGGCTGCGGAATTGCCCTTGACGAAAGTAACCTACCTGCGGAATTGCCGATGAAACTCGACTACCTTTTCGCTAACGCAAAGCAAATACGGGAAAAACAAAAGCAGGCAAAAAGCCTGCTGTGGGGAACGGACAAAGTTGTGGAAATATTGAGAAAATACGACCGCAAAACATGCTGACGGCAGCAAAAAAGGGTGCGGAAACGAACCGCAAAACGGGCGGACGAAATGGCAAGTAACGCCGAAAAGTGTGCCGCTTTGACAGCAAAAACCGCTATCGTGTGCGTAAAAATTCAACCACGCGCCCAAAAAAGGCGAACTTGAAGCAAGGCAGGACAGGGAAAGTGTGTGCACGAAACGGAAAGCGCCGAGCGCGAAAAACGGCAAGGCGCATATTGGAGCTAAAAACTAATCGAGCCGGTTGAAAAAGCTAATCAAGTTGATTACAGAAACGAATATGACCGAATGCAAAAAACGAACCGGGCAGGTTTCGAAAACTAATCGGGTTGGTTGAGAAGGGAAATGGCTTGGCAGCGCTCTGCAACGGCTTGGCGGAGCTTGTCCGGCTTTTCCACGCGTACGCCCAGCCCCAAAGACAGCACTTTGTTGACAAGCACTTCGTCGTAAGGCAAAAGGGCACGTGCCACGTAACCGTCGCCCAGCTTGGCAACGCAATTGACACCCAACCACTCTTCGCAGGCTGAAAGCGCTTGGCTGCCGACGGACAAAATGACTTGGCACATCTCTTTGCCCTTGAGCATATCAGTACTGATGACACTGCTATCCACCGTGTACTTGCGACCAACAAACCGCTCGCCTACCTGTATGCTGACGATGCGTGACACCTTGAAATACCTGAAAGCCTTGCGCAAGCGGCAATAACAATAGACGTACCAAACGTTGTCTTTGAGAATCATGCAATAGGGCTCCACCGTGCGACGGGTGTCGATGCCGTCCTTGGAGTGGTACTCGATGTGGCAAACGTTTTTTTGCACGATACAATCGGACAACACATTGACGTTGTTGCCGACGGAAATATCCGCACCGTCCACCACGAACTGATCGGAACGCAACACCGCTGCCTCTTTGTGAGAACGCACCAGCCCTTGCAACTTTTGCGTGGCTTGGCGGGTTACCTTGTCCTGCAAGGAAAAACTTTGCAAGCAAAAAATTACCCTTTCGTACTCCTCTTCCGTAAAATAGGTGGCTTTGATTTTGTAAGTATCGATAATTTGCCAGCCGCCGCCCCTGCCCATGTGCGACTCGATGGGAATGCCACCCTCCGACAACATGGCTACGTAACGATAGACGGAGCGGGTGCTGATTTCAAACTTTTCGGCAAGGTCTGCCGCGCGGACGGGAGTATCCGCCGCAAGCAGAGAGGACATGATGCCGACTAAAACGGGAATTTGCATGGTAACCTCGCAGTGCCGCATCGCAAAAACGAATTGGCAGTGATTGTTGAAACTATTTTACAATGACTGACAGACATTTGTCAAGATATATTCATAAAAAATGTGAAAAAATTGTAATAGCTGACATACTGTTGGCACAGTTATTTGGTAGTATATTCTCACAAACACAGGGGGACCGAAATATGAAATACGATTGTTCGACGGAATTTGACCTTGAAAAAATTTATGCAAAGCTGACCGCGCCCGTAAAATGCCCCACCGTTGCCACAAAGGACTTTTTTGACGGCGACGACTGCACGCTGCGGAAATTTAGAATTAGATTGGAGCAGGCTATTGCGCAAGAAACGCTTGCCGAAATTGTTTGCGTGAGAAGATAAAACACATCGCTGTGCAGAAACCTTTGAGAA
>CAYYTD010000138.1:0-2948 GCA_964474475.1 uncultured Oscillospiraceae bacterium
CGCAGCCTGCACGCGTGCATCGATGGTGAGCCTAACCGTTAAACCGTCCGTTGCGGCAACGTAGGTGGCGGAACCTTGGGGCAGCTCCTTGCCTACCAAGTCCGTATCGGTGAGCAAAGCGCCGTCCGTGCCCCTAAGGTACTTGTCGTAATAGGCTTCGATGCCCGACTGCCCGACACCGTCCGCCGAGGTGAAGCCCAAAACCTGCGACAAAAAATCTCCGTAAGCGTAGCTCCGCTGTCCCTTGGATGCCAAATACACCCCTTGCAAATTGCGCTCGCGCACACGCTGTGCCTGCTCTGCCGACAAATTGCGGCACAAAGTCACTTCCGACGCCCCCTTTTGCGTGAGCTTGGCAAGCAGTGTGCTGTAACTTATAGGCAAAACGTCGGCAAGCGCCAGTGCAACCTCATTGGCATTTTGCACGCTTTGTGGACGGGCGTACAATGCGTAAGCCGTTTGCGTGGTGGCAAGCAAGGTGCCGTGGCTGTCGGTAACGTCGCCGCGATAGGCTTGAAGGGGAACTTCCCTTTGCCACTGTTCCGCCGCCCTGCTACGCAAGGAATTTCCCCAAACTATTTGTATATACGCCAAACGCAAAAATATGACGGAAAGCAAAAAAAATGCCGCCACTAAAAGTGACAGCAATCTTTTTTTGCAAATATAAAAATTGTGAATCAAATTTTATTCTCCGAAAACTCCGCAAAGCCAGTCGCACAAGGAATCGAACCAGTTGGTTTCTACTTGGAAATTTTGAGCGGGCCGAGTTTCGAGCGGTTGATAGGTTTGCGTGTTGGAATTGGATGCATCGACGTACCCTAATTCAATTGCGCGGTTGAGAAGTGCGGCGTAATCTTCGGCACTGACCTGCTGTTGAAGGGAATCGATTTGCTCCAAAACTTGCTTGTACTGTGCATCCAGTGCTACCGCTGAGGAAAAGGCTTCGCCAACGGACACGGCGCATACGGACACCACAAGTACCAACACAAGCACCACCGCAACGTAGCCGATGACGAGAGCTTTTGTTCCCGTGCTCACCTTGGATGCGGTTTTTTCGCTCGAATAGTTTCTTTCGTAGCTCATGTTAAGAGTTTGGTTGGAGGGCATCAAATCGGGCGCGGAAGTTTTGTCGTCGACACTAACTTCGGGAGCCGTTACGTCGCCCAGCTTGCTTTGAATACCGGAAAGCGAAAACTCTTGATTGTCGGTAGGAAGACCGTATTGTGAAGGAGACGTGGTTACGCTTGCGTACACGTCCGCTTCGGGATAACTCGTTGTGTAGTTCCTTTCCATAATATTCACCGCCCTTTGGGATAATTACAATTTTTCCAAAACTCTTAGTTTGGCACTCTTTGACCGAGAATTTTCCGTCATTTCTTGCTCGCTTGGCAAGATGGGTTTTTTGCTGACCAGCCTTGCCGTTGCCTTGTGATTGCACACGCACACGGGCAAATTGGGAGGGCAAATGCACCCCGTGGACAAATCGGCAAAGCAGTGCTTGACGATTCGATCCTCTAAACTGTGGAAGGTGATGACGGCAAGCCGACCTTGCGGATTGAGCCTATCCGTTGCGTTTCGTAAAAACGCATCTAAACCATCCAACTCTTTGTTAACTTCGATCCGCAACGCTTGAAAGGTTCGCTTGGCAGGGTGTCCGCCCTTCCTTGCGGAATAGGGAACGGAACGCTCGATGACGTTGACCAGATCTCCGCAGGTTACAAGCGCCTTGCTTTGCCTTGCCTGCACCACGTTGCGTGCAATAATTTTGGCAAACTTTTCTTCGCCGTAATCGCGAAGTATTGCCGTGAGCCGCTCTTCCGTGTAGCCGTTGACGACGTCCGCCGCCGAAAAGCTTTGGGAAGAATCCATTTTCATATCCAGCGGAGCATCGGCGCTCATGTAAGAAAAACCGCGCTCGGGATTATCTATTTGATAGGAGCTGACGCCCAAATCTGCCAAAATGCCGTCTACCTTGCTAATGCCAAGCTCACAAAGCACTTGCGGCAACGATTTGAAATCGCTATGCACGAATTTTACGTTGAAACCGGCGAGCCTGCTGCGACAAACTTGCAGCGCTTCTTCGTCCTTGTCGATATCGACAAGCAAGCCTTGGCTTGAAAGCGACTTGGCTATTTGAAGGGAGTGACCGCCGCCGCCTGCAGTGCAATCGACGTAGATGCCGTTAGGCTTGATGCTTAACGCATCGATGCACTCATTTAACAATACCGATTTGTGAACGAACTTCATTTGCTTTCCATTGCCTTGTGCAACTTGCGGTACAACTCGTCGAAGGCTTGTGCGGAATGATCTTGCTTGGAACGACGTTCTTCGTAACGCTCTTCACTCCAGATTTCTACCTTGTTGATGGCGCCCACTATTCGCACGTCCTTGGTGATGCCGGCAATATCGAGCAAATCGGAATTGAGCATGAACCTGCCCTGCGCATCGGCATCTACTACGTCGGAAAACTCCGTGATGCTGCGCAACCACTCGGCTTGATCGGGATCGAAGGAATCCATGTCTTGCATGGCCTTGACAAGCTTTTGCTGCTCGTTAGCAGGGTACACGAAAATGCATCCGTTCATGCCCGGCATGAGAATGTAGGCGTTGCCCATCATTTCACGATGCTTGGACGGAAGACGTATTCTGTTTTTGTCGTCCAGCGAATGCCGGTAATTGCCAACTAAAAACATAGTGTGCCCCATGCTCCTTTTTTGTGTAAAAGTATTCTAACACAAGGCAAAACCATTTTCAACCCTTTTTAACCATTTTGTTGAAAATTTTTTTTAAAAGTCCTAAATATAGCATTTTGATAACCCAAAAGATAAAATTAACCGATTTGAATTCATTATTTACCGAAAAATGTATTCGAACAAGCGTTCTAAATGCCTAAAACGGTCAAAAATTACCCAAAACGGTAAAATGCAGGCAAGGGTGGCAAAAGGGAA
>CAYYTD010000139.1:0-2944 GCA_964474475.1 uncultured Oscillospiraceae bacterium
GAAATTCGCTACCTCACCCACGTTTATCGTCAGTCGGAGGATAGCCTCATCGTTTCCAATGCGCACCTAATCAACAAGTGCCAAATGCCGGAAATCAACAACCACAGCAAAGATTTCTTTTTCATGAACGTTGCCGACTTCGTCGTAGAGGCGGATACCGTCGTGCAGTTGGTCACCTCCCGCTTGCCCAAGTTTACTGGGCTCCCTTCGTCGGAAATTCAAGTGCTCGGCGCCTTGAAGAGCGGTGTTGCCGGGGTAGAAGCACTTAACACAAGGCTTCAAGAGGCACTCAATCCACGCGTCTATGGCAAAAACGAATTTGTTGTTGGCAAAAACGTCCTGCGCGTGGGCGACAGGGTAATGCAGACCGTTAACAATTACGATTTGCCCTTCGTCCGTCTCAAAGAGGACGGCACTCTCGTGGACGGTCAAGGCGTGTTCAACGGCGACGTAGGCGAAATTCGCAACATCGACCGTGGCAAGGGCATCATGCAGGTGGCTTTCGACGACAACCGCTTGGCAACCTACACCGAGCACGACCTTGGCGATTTGCAACTTGCTTACGCCATCACCATTCACAAGAGTCAGGGCAGCGAGTTCGAGGTGGTCGTCATTCCCCTCGTAAACGGTCCGCCTACTATAATAAACAAAAACTTGCTTTACACGGCAATCACGCGTGCCAAGAGGGCAGTGGTCATCGTCGGCAGCAAAAAGATTCTTGCCATGATGATTCACAACAACTACGTTGCCGCCCGAACAACCAACTTGCGCCGCTTCATCACCGAAACTTCCGCAGCGTACTCTCGGTATTTCGGCTATTCCCCCTCCGCGCAGGAGGAGGATGGGCAGTTGGGCAGCTCGGTGGAAGATTCGGCAGAAGATTTATTGCAAGATTAGGGCAAGTTTTGTTACGTGCACATATGCGCAAAGGCGCATTAGTGTAAGCATGCGCATTCGTGCATTCGTGCAAATGAACGATTGAGGCAATTTGGTGCCTTTGCACATTGCCAACGTGCATTCGGATGGCTATTTGGGGATGACTATGTACAAACTACGCAATTTTTTTCAAGAATTATTTTCTCCCGTAGCAATTAAATGCCTGTCTTGTGGCAAAGATATATTCACCGACGTCGGCTTTTGCGACGAATGCATCAAGACGGTCGTGTTCAACAACGGCAAAAAGTGTAAGCGTTGCGGGGTAGCCATCGACGGCGAAGAGGACTATTGCGGCAATTGCGCCTTCGACAAGGTCTATTTCGACAGGGCGTATTCGGCGTTTTCTTACGAAGGAGCGCTGCGCAACGCCATTTTGGATATGAAATTCCACGGCATGGGCGTTTACGCCAAGGTTTTTGCAAGGTATTTGGCGTATATTGTGGTTCAAGAGAACTTGCAGTTCGACGTCGTGTGTTTTGCTCCCATGAGCCGCAATTCGTTGAGGGAGCGTGGCTACAATCAGGCAAAAATGCTTGCACGGGAGCTGTGCAATTTGTTGGACAACGATTGCTTTTGCGAAGCAATTATTAAAGTAAAAGAAACGGAACGCCAAGAAGAACTTGGCAAAGAGGCACGCAAGCAAAATCTTGTGGGCAGTTACAAAATCAACGCCGACGTCAAGGGTAAGCGCGTGTTGGTGGTGGACGACATCAAGACGACGGGCGCCACCCTCAACGAATGCGCCAAAGTGCTCAAACGCGCAGGGGCAACTTGCGTAGTAGGTATCACCGTTGCGGCGCGCAAAGAAAAACCGCAATTCGAGTTGGAGGACTAAATGAAAGACAATTACGGATGGGCTAACGGCAGAGCAGTCAAAAAGTTAGAAAAAATCGCCAAGCTCGTCGAAGACAAAGCACCAATTTATGCATCCATGACGGACGAAGAGCTCACTGCTCAAACGCAACTGCTCAAGCAACGTTACAATCAGGGCGAAACGCTCGATCAGCTTTTGCCTGATGCCTTTGCGGTATGCCGCGAGGCAAGCACACGTGTTTTGGGGCAAAGGCATTATCACGTGCAAATTTTGGGCGGCATCGCCTTGCACCAAGGCCGTATTTGCCAAATGGCAACGGGCGAAGGCAAAACGCTTACGGAAACGCTCCCCGCCTACCTCAACGCACTCAGCGGCAAGGGCGTGCACATTGTCACCGTCAACGAGTATCTTGCTTCTCGTGATGCCGAGTGGATGGGCAAAATTTACAAATTTTTGGGTTTAACCGTCGGCGTTACCCTTTCCAAGTCCACGGCACGCGCCAAGCGCGCTGCTTACGCTTGCGACGTAACCTACGGCACCAACAACGAGTTCGGTTTCGACTACTTGCGCGACAACATGGCAACTTCACGCGCGGCGTGCGTTCAGCGCGAGCTCAATTTCGCCATCATCGACGAAGTAGATAGCATTCTCATCGATGAAGCACGCACTCCGCTCATTATTTCAGGCCCCAGCGGCAAGTCTAGCGACACCTATGTCACCGCCAATCGTTTCGTTTGCACCTTGGCAAAGTCCACCAATACGGATGAGGAAGGCAAAACGACTGGGGATGACGAAGAGCCCAACGGCGATTATGTCGTAGATAACAAAAACAAAACCGTTCGCCTCACCGATTCGGGCATTACCAAGGCAGAAAGGTTTTTCAAATTAGATAATTACTCCGATCCGGACAATATCGACCTCACTTCTTATGTCAACAACGCATTGCGCGCTCATGCCATTATGCATCGTGATAGCGACTACATCGTCGAAAAGGGACAAATCATCATCGTCGATACCTTCACGGGGCGCAAAATGGAGGGTAGACGTTTCAACGGCGGCTTGCATCAGGCAATCGAGGCCAAAGAGCACGTCACCATCAAGGAAGAAAACAAAACGCTTGCCACTGTCACTTTCCAAAACTATTTCCGCCTTTACCACAAGTTGAGCGGCATGACGGGTACGGCAAAAACGGAA
>CAYYTD010000140.1:0-2936 GCA_964474475.1 uncultured Oscillospiraceae bacterium
TCCTTCAAGGTCAACACAAACCGTGCAGACAAGCGTTTTCCCATGCCTTCCATGACGTTGTCAGCCGAGCTCGGTGGCGACATTCTTGACAGGAATCCTTCTCTCACCGTCGATTTGGTCCATCCCGACCACGTAGTCAACGTAGATATTAGGGAAAACGGAAAAACTTTCGTTTACGGATCAGTAATTAAAGCCGTCAACGGTATGCCTGTTGGCACTGGTGGAAAGGGGATAATTATGCTTTCTGGCGGCATCGACAGCCCTGTTGCAGCCTACCTAATGGCAAAAAGAGGCATGTCACTTCGCGCACTGCATTTCCATAGCTTTCCTTACACAAGCTTGCAAGCCAAGCAAAAGGTGCTCGACTTGGCAAAAATCGTAAAAAAATATTCACTACACATGACGGTAGACGTGGTGAGCTTTACGGAAATTCAAACGGCAATTCACGAAAAATGCCCCGAAGAATACATGATAACCATCATGCGCCGATTCATGATGCGCATTGCCGAACGCGTAGCAAAAACCAACGGAGCAGGCACCATCATCACAGGTGAAAGTCTTGGCCAGGTTGCCAGCCAAACCTTGGAAAGCATAACAAGTTCCAATGCAGTAGTGCAAATGCCCGTTTTCCGCCCACTCATCGGCTTCGACAAGGACGACATAATTGAAATTTCCCAAAAGATCGGCGCGTTCGAAACCTCCATTTTGCCCTACGAAGATTGCTGCACGGTGTTTTTACCCAAAAAGCCCGTCACCAAGCCTCGTCTTTCCGCCGTCGAAAAGGTCGAATCGGCTCTCGACGTAGATACACTCATCGAAAACGCCATGAAAACCATCGAAAGTATCGTTATCGACTAATAAGCATTTTTTTCAATTTGTACTTTTCAACTTTTCAAATAAGTTCAATTAAACTTTTTTTGCAGCGTCGTTTTGCCATAAATGCTATTTAAGATACAAATACTGCAAGAATATAGCAAACTATTATATGTTTTACGGAAAATAAAAGATACTATTACAGTAATAGTATATAGTATAATCGTGGCACAAGGATGAAGAAACACTACAAACCATCGATTCTTACACGCTATAGTGTAGGTATCTCCATCATTCAGCCACTAACAATAATATTTTTTTGCCGGCGTTGCTAGCAAAAAACTTGCTATTTTGCAACAAACCCATTTCACATCACTCAAATTTTCCCCACATAACTATCTAATTACTCAAAATCTACAAAAACTAAAAGGATATCGGGCGTTTACCCAATATCCTTTTTTTTTATCATTTATTAGTTTGTCGTCACACTGCATGTGTTTTAATTACTCCAATAAACGTGAATGCAGCTGCAATTTGCGCAATAGTGCAATTTGCTATCAAGTACGTTAAAAGCGCTTAATGCAGCCCACAACCTTGCCGAGAATGGACGGATTTTCGTCACCGCTAATCACAATGTCCGCCATTGAATCGTTCTCCGGGTGAAGTACCAGGTTGGGCGATTTTGCCGCAAGGCGTTTAACCGTAGCTTTATCCTCCCACAAAACAACAACAATCTCATGCAAATCGGCGGTGCTTTGAGAATGTACTACTACGTAGTCGCCGTCGCAAATACCACAATTGATCATACTGTCGCCGTCAACTTTAAGCATAAACAGGTCGCTTTCGCCAAAAATTGCCGAAGGCACAGGAAAACTGCCTTCCACGTTTTGCGTTGCCAACCTGCCTTGCCCTGCACTAACCTCGCCAACAAGGGGAACGTAATTTGCACTTTGTCTTTCGTAAGCACTAACGGACATCGCGCGCTTTTTGCCGTTTCCGCCGGAAATCATGCCTTCGTTGCGAAGTTTTTCAACGTAGTAGTGCACCGTCGAGGTAGATTTAATGTTGAATTCGGCGCCAATTTCCCTCACCGAAGGGGGATATCCGTTAGCGTCGATGTACTTGCATATGTAATTGTAAATTGCGTCGGTACGCACGTCACCTTTTTTCATACGTCTATCTTAACACAAAACGGCAATCATTTCAAGCAATTTTCAAACTTTTGTTCCAAAAAAGTTGACTCTGCAACCACAGCAAAGCCAACTTTTAAATTTTTTATTCTATTTTTAGCATTCGCGCCCGTCTTTTAGCACGTCACTTACAAAATCTACGTATTTCAAAAACTTGTCAGCGCAAGATTTGTTAACACTCATTCTGCCCAATACGTAGCTTTCACAGCCATTCATGCCGTCGGAGTCGTACAGTTCAAAAGTGCCTTTGCATTTGTTAAGCAACGAAATCACTTTGCCGTACTCGTCGTAAGGAATTTTAACGTTAAAACTACTGCGTTGTTCCTTTGCAAATTTTTCAATTGAGTCAATTAGCGCATCGATATTTGTACCGTTTTTGGCGGATACAAACACGGCGCCACTGTCATTTCCGCAAGCGTAGTGCAGCTTTTCAGACAAATCGCACTTGTTATAAACGGGAATTTGCGGCGCGCTGGCCCCAATTTCGGCAAGTATACTTTGAGTAACCGCCATTTGAGTTTCGCAATTTGCATCAGAAATGTCCACAACGTTCAAAATCAAATCGGCATAGGCTGCCTCTTCCAAAGTAGACTTAAAAGCGTTAACAAGCTGGTGGGGCAAATTATTTATAAACCCTACGGTGTCGCAAACAAGCACTTCCGTACCGCTCGGCAGCTTGCATCTGCGCGTCGTCGTATCAAGCGTGGCAAACAGCAAGTCGTCGGCGTATATGTCGGAACTGGTCAGCCTGTTAAACAAGGTGGATTTTCCCGCATTGGTATATCCAACCAACGCAATAGTAAAGGTTTTATTTTGCAAACGTTGCTTCCGCGTCAGTTGCCTGCGTTGCGCAATATCTTCCAGCTCTTTGTTTAGCCTGTGTATTTTTGCGCGAATAGCCCTTTTGTTTGTTTCAAGTTTCGTTTCGCCGGG
>CAYYTD010000141.1:0-2907 GCA_964474475.1 uncultured Oscillospiraceae bacterium
AGAGGTGGCCGAGCGCAGCGAGGACGGAGAGGGCAAAACTACAACCACAAACAGTACTTAACTAAGGGCAAAACTATAACTACAAATCGCGCTTAACTAATGTCAAACTATAATCACCAACCGCGTTTAACTAAAAGTTTAGAATTTCTAAAAAAAGTTTAGAAATATTAATAAAATCGTTTGACATTACTTATCGCCGGTACTATACATTTATCGTTGCTTCAAGGCAAACAAATTTTTTATTGTATATGAACGACTTTTATTCGTGCGTTCGTCGTGAAATGCGGCAGTACTCTAAATAATTTTTTTGCTTTTCGGGGTGACGTTTTTTTTTGTAAAAATATCGAATTTTGTCGCAAAAGGGCGGCAAAATCCGCCAATTGGAGGCGCAAGATGGAAATAGGGCGCAAAATTAGACGATACCGATTGCAGCTGGACTTAACGCAAGAGGAGCTTGCACAGCGAACGGAACTTACAAAGGGGTACATTTCGCAGTTAGAAAACGACCTCTGTTCTCCGTCGATAGCCACCTTGCAAGATATTCTCAACGTGCTGGGCGTTTCCTTGCAGGAGTTTTTCACCGAGCCCAAGTCGGAAAAAACCGTCTACGCACCGCAGGATTATTTTTCGTCGCAAAACGGTGGCGGCACCAACACTTGGCTTATACCCGATTCGCAAATTAAAGAAATGGAGCCCATCATTCTCACCCTGCCGCAGGGGGCACAGTGCGAAGAGCGCTTGCCCTTCGAGGGGGAAGAATTCGGCTACGTGCTGAGTGGTAGGGTAGAGCTGGTCACCTCAACTGAAAGTTACACTTTGAAGGCTGGCGACAGTTTTTCCATCAACGGCACTCGGCAGCACTTTATCAAAAACGTTGGCAAAAGCGAAAGTAAAGTTTTGTGGGTAACAACCCCGTCAAACTTTTAAGGAGGAACAAGCATGGACGACAAAATTATCGAAATTAAAAACGTGTGCAAATCTTACGACGACAAACCGGTTGTCAAAAACGTGTCGTTGTCTATCAAGAGGGGAGAATTCGTTACCCTGCTTGGTCCTTCGGGATGCGGAAAAACGACTACTTTGCGCATGATTGCTGGCTTTGAACAGCCCACGAGCGGAACTATTCTTTTCAACGGCAAGGATATCACCGAGCTTCCTCCGCACAAGCGCAATGTCAACACGGTGTTCCAAAAGTACGCATTGTTCCCTCACCTTTCCGTTTTTGGCAATATTGCCTTCGGCTTAAAGCTCAAAACCATTCCGGACGGCGAGCCTTTCGTCAACAAAAAGGGCGAAACGGTGCAAAAGATGCGCCGCCTCACCAAGCAAGAAATTGCCGACAAGGTCAATTCGGCCCTTAAAATGGTAGATTTGGAAGACTACGGTCACCGTTCCGTCAACTCCCTTTCCGGCGGACAGCAACAACGCGTTGCCATTGCACGCGCGCTGGTCAACGAACCGCAAGTGCTGCTGTTGGACGAGCCTCTGGGCGCACTGGACCTCAAGATGCGCAAGGACATGCAGCTGGAATTGATGGCAATGCACAAAAAGTTGGGCATCACCTTCGTTTACGTCACTCACGATCAGGAAGAGGCGCTTACCATGTCCGATACCATCGTGGTCATGCGTGATGGCGTCATTCAGCAAATAGGCACCCCCACCAAGGTTTACGACGAGCCTGCTAACGCCTTCGTTGCCGACTTTATCGGCGAAAGTAACATTCTTTCCGGCGTAATGGAAAAGGATTTTTGCGTCAACATTTCGGGGCATCGCTTCGAGTGTGTGGATAAGGGCTTCAAGTACAACGAGCCCATCGACGTAATTATTCGTCCGGAAGACGTTCGCATCGTCGATTTGCAAGCAAGCAACTGCCTTATCGAGGCGGAAGTGCTTTCTTGCGTGTTCAAGGGAGATCACTATCAAGTAACGGCACTCACCTTTGGCGAAGAGCGCAACGAACTTGTCATTCACGACAACGTCGAAGTGCAAGTGGGGGACAAAATCGGGCTTTACATCAAGCCGTTTGACTTCCACATCATGCACAAATCCCGTCTTATCAACAAGTTGCAGGGTGAAATTTACGAAGAAGGCGTAGTAACGCTGTGCGAAGGTAATTTCCCCTGCCAAAGCACCCTTCCGGAAGGCACCAAGGTCAACGTCAAGGTAGATTTTGACGACGTGGAACTCACCGACGACGAAGAGGACGGCGTAATAGGCGCCACGGTAATTTCTTCCATTTACAAGGGGAGTTACTGGCAGTACATCGTCCGCACGGACAACTACTACGACTTTTTTGTCGACAACGACTACGAGTGGCTCATCGGCGACCGCGTAGGCATCAAAATTGCTCCGGACAAAATTATCATTGAAGCGGCGGAGGAGCAAAATGCGTAAAAAATTCCACTTTTCGCGCAAGGCGTTTGCCTTTCCGTACATGTTGTTTTTGTTGATATTCGTCGTGTTGCCTTTGGTGATAGTTCTAATTTACGCTTTCACTGGAGAGCAAGGTGAGTTTACTTTCCAAAACTTTGGCGAATTCTTTTCCGACCAAGGGGGCGGCATCACCGTTTTGGGTAATTCACTGCTCATCGGCATTATCACCACGATGATATGCCTGCTCATCGGCTACCCTTGCGCCTATTTGCTTGCAAAGTACCACGCTTCCAGCAAGGTATTCGTGCTAATGTTCATTTTGCCCATGTGGATTAACTTCCTCATTCGCACGCTGTCCACCAAAGCGCTGTTTTTGGCAATGGATTTTGAGCTGGGCATGGGCGCAGTGCTTTTCGGCATGGTGTACAACTACCTGCCTTACATGATTTTGCCACTTCACACTACGCTGGTGTCCATCGATCACAGCTACGTAGAGGCGGCAGAAGACCTTGGAGCAGACAAGTTTACCGTGTT
>CAYYTD010000142.1:0-2880 GCA_964474475.1 uncultured Oscillospiraceae bacterium
GGCGTTCATGCGCTCTGGATCGACATTGTCGATTACGTAAAAACGGGGAGTTTTGCAAAGGGACGACGGCAGCTCGTTGTAATAGAGATGCTTGAGGGCGGTGAACACGGCAATGGGGCCCAAAGCCGAACCGCCTATGCCCAAAACGACGAAATTTTTGCAAGAAGATTGAATTCTTTTTGCCGTTTGGTTGATGCGCTTAACAACTTCGTCTTGGTTGTAAGGACTGTCCATCCACCCTTGCATGTTTTTGCCACGCCCTGCCTCTACACCTGCGTGTGCTTGCTTGGCAAAAGATACCAGCGAAGATATTTGTTCATCCGTGATGCCACGCTCGCCAAGCGACGACGCCATCATGTTGTTGTAATTGACTTTGATATTCATAACCTGCCCCTTTGGGAAAATATTTGCGGCGGCAAAAAAGCACTCCGCCAACACTACATACGGATATATTTTACCACAATATGCGCCCGTTGTGTACTGCTTGGCGGTTAAAAAATTGAAAATATAAGGAAATATTGTTAAATATTATTTATATATAAGATAAAATTGAATACTATGCGTGACATATTAGATTAGAAGAGCGGCAAAAAAATGTGGCAAAGCAACTGCGAATACAAATATCCGATGACTGCACTACGACCGCCACGCCACAACGGCAACAATCAAACTAAACGACCGAGATTGTGAGCATGCAAAAAAAGGATGCAAAGCGCGTTGCATCCTTTTAATAACACTATTTGATTTTTTGCCGAACGCCGAAAAATTGACAAAACTGCCGACGAAAATAACGGCGTTATCGGACGAGTACCACTACTCTGCTTCTTGGAGTTTCTTGGCTTCTTCGACAATTTTGGCTACGCTGGGAGCGGGAACTTCTTCGTAGCGAGCAAATTGCATTTCGAACTTGCCGCGGCCTTGAGTCATACTGCGAAGGTCCGTTGCGTACTTCAAAATTTCCGCAAGGGGAGCTTCTGCCGTGACAAGCTGCTTGCCTGCGACCATTTCCGTGCCCATGATGCGGCCACGACGCTTGTTCATGTCGCCCATTACGTCGCCGAGATAATTATCGGGGACGGTGATTTTGAGTTCGTAGATGGGTTCGAGCAAGACGGGACCTGCCTTGACACAGCCGTCCTTGTAAGCAAGCTTGGCTGCCATTTGGAAGGCGATATCCTTACTGTCGACGGGGTGACTGGAACCGTCGAACAAGGTTGCCTTGAGGTTAACCATGGGATAGCCTGCCAAAACGCCCTTGCTGATGGCTTCGCGAAGTCCCTTTTCGACAGAGGGGATGAACTGACGAGGAACGGTGCCGCCCACCACTGCATCGACGAATTCGAACACGCCGTCGGCAGCGCCCGGCTCGAAGCGAACTTTACAGTGACCGTACTGGCCTGCGCCCCCCGATTGCTTTTTGTGCTTACCTTCCGCCTCGGCCATTTTGCGAATGGTTTCACGATAGGCAATGCGAGGATCTTTGAG
Source organism: uncultured Oscillospiraceae bacterium (assembly GCA_964474475.1). Classification (GTDB taxonomy): domain Bacteria; phylum Bacillota; class Clostridia; order Christensenellales; family CAG-314; genus Fimimonas. Next base: position 1,486 of record CAYYTD010000142.1, read on the forward strand.
AAGGGCTTCACAGTTGAACTTGGACTTGAGCTTTTTGCAAATTACGTCCAGTTGGGTGTCGCCAAGACCGCTGAGCAACATTTCGTTGGTTTCGGGATCTTTGGTTACGGTGAAGGCAATGTCTTCATCTTTAAGCTTGGACAAGCCGCCGAATACCTTGTCTTCGTCACCCTTCTTGGCGGCGTAAACGGCTCTGCTGTAAACGGGGCGAGGCAATACAACGGGAACGAGTTGCACTTCGGCACCTTCGCAAAGAACGTCTCCTGTGCAGGTTGCGGAAAGCTTTGCCAAAGCGGCAATGTCGCCTGCGCAAGCGCAATCGGCAGTTTCTTGCTTTTTGCCCTTCATGAAGTAAACGGCGCTGATCTTTTCGGTGGCGTCCTTGGTGATGTTTTTGAGAGTCATGCCGCTCTTGAGCGTGCCGCTAACTACCTTGAAGATGGACAAACGACCTACGAACGGGTCGGCAATAGTTTTGAATACGCGGAGAACGACGGGAGCGTTGGCATCGGCGGGGATTTTGCTGCCGTCTGCTGCCATGGTGCCCTTCGTTTCCGGACTGGGAAGGAAGTCGACGATGGTATCCATAAGGTTGAACACACCGTGGTTGCTTGTTGCGGAACCGCAAAGGGCGGGAATTACCGTGCCGTTTTTGAGACCTTCGGAATAGCCGTAGACGATTTCTTCGGCGGTGAGTTCTTCACCCTCGAAGAACTTCATGAGCAGTTCGTCGTCGCTTTCGGCGGCAACTTCGACCACTTTGCCACGGTAATCGTTGTAATTGGCAGTAAGGTTTGCCGGGATTTCGCCGCTGCCGTTACCCTTGTTGCCGAAACGGCTATATACGCCGTTGAGTACGTTGACATAACCGACCATTTTGCTGCCTTCGAACTCGGGCACCAAAACGGGCACTACCTTGGGGAACTTGGCGTTGATGGCATCTACCGTGTGACCGAAGTTGGCGTTTTCTTTATCTACACCGTTAACGAACACCAAAGCGGGGATTTTGTGCTCGGCACAATACTCCAATGCCTTTTCCGTGCCGACGGTCATTGAACCGGTGGCGCCGGTGACGATGATTGCGCTATCCGCAACGGACAACGCTTCGAGCATTTCACATTCAAAATCGAAATAACCGGGAACGTCGATAATGTTAATTTTAGTTCCTTTGTAAGTGCAATTTGCCACCGACAAACTGATGGAAATGTGACGAGATATTTCTTCCGCTTCGAAATCCATAGTGGAATTGCCGTCATCGACCTTGCCTTGCCTGTCGATTGCGCCGGCGTTGAAGAGGATGGCTTCGGCAAGGGAAGTTTTGCCCTCTCCACTGTGACCGATTAGTGCAATGTTACGAACGTCTTTTGCAAATACTGCCATATATGTATACTCCTA
>CAYYTD010000143.1:0-2802 GCA_964474475.1 uncultured Oscillospiraceae bacterium
CGAGAAATAACAAAACGCAACGGAAAAGCCTTGCGGCAAAAAGTCCGTTGCGCTGATAAACCTATTGATTGCCGAGAATGTGACGAGCAACGAAAACGCCGCTTGCCGATGCGTGGGACAGTGAATGCGTAACGCCGCTACCATCCCCTATGCAATACAAGCCATTGTACTTCGTTTGAAGGTTCTTGTCCAAATCGACCTGCATATTGTAAAACTTGACTTCGACACCGTAAAGCAAAGTTTCGTCGTTTGCCGTACCGGGAGCGATTTTGTCCAGTGCGTAAATCATCTCGATAATGCCGTCCAAAATGCGCTTGGGCAGAACCAAACTCAAATCGCCTGGAGTGGCTTTGAGCGTGGGACGAACGAAACTGCGCGCAATGCGGCTCTCCGTGCTACGTCTGCCGCGAATGAGATCGCCGAAACGCTGAACAATGACACCGCCGCCCAACATGTTGGACAATCTTGCAATATTTTCGCCGTAGCCGTTGCTATCCTTGAAAGGCTCGGTGAAATGCTTGGAGACGAGCAATGCAAAGTTGGTGTTTTCCGTCTTTTTGTCTGCCCCTTCAAAACTATGTCCGTTGACGGTGACGATGCCGTCGGTGTTTTCGTTAACCACCATGCCGTTGGGGTTCATGCAAAAAGTGCGCACTTCGTCTTCGAATTTTTCGGTACGGTAAACTATTTTACTCTCGTACAGTTCGTCGGTGAGATGTGAGAAAACCTGCGCGTTGAGTTCCACGCGCACGCCGATATCCACACGGTTGGACTTTGTGGGTATGTTCAAATGCTTACATACGCCTTCGATCCACTTACTTCCGCTACGTCCTACCGAGACGATGCACTGGCGGCAAGTGTAACTCTTGCCCTTGGCGGTAACGGAAAAGCCTTCGCCCTCCAAAACGTCGACGGTATCGACGGGGGTATCGAAAAAGAAAGATACGGAGGACCTTAATGACTCGTAAATATTTTCTAACACGACGTAGTTGATGTCCGTGCCGAGATGGCGAACTTCGGAATTGAGCAAATGCAGCTTGTTTTGCATGCAAAGCTTGGCAAAACGTGAGCCTGCCGTTGTGTACACCCGAGTACCGTCGCCGCCCATCTTGACGTTGATTTCGTCCACGTAACGCATGAGGTTGAGAGCCTCATCCTTGCCTATATACTCGTACAAATTGCCGCCAAAATCGTTGGTGATGTTGTACTTGCCGTCGGAAAAGGCACCTGCACCGCCAAAACCCGTCATTATTGAACAGGTGGGACAACCAACGCACTTGGTGATTTTTTTGCCGTCGATGGGACAGTGCCGCTTGGACAGCTCGTGCCCCGTTTCGAATACGGCGATTTTTTTGCCGCTGCCAGCGAGTTCGTAAGCGGAAAAGATTCCCCCGGGACCTGCGCCGATGATTATTACGTCGTAATCAAACATGTTAACCCTCCATCGCAAAATGCGATTCAAAGTAATTTGCTGTTGCCAAAAAAACGAGGCAACAGCAAAACCCGATGAATATTATACAGCCTTGCGACGTAAAAGTCAATAGCTGAAAGGACTGAATGAAAAATCCAAAAGAAAACCATGCAAAAACTTTTTGCACCTACCCAAAACCGTTGGCTCGGCAAAATAGTCTTTGCTCCACTGACGTTGCAAACTGCCGCATTTGCTTTGGCAAAAGCCATTACAAGCAATTTGCAAGGTGCCTTTGCCATTAACTCTTGACGAGAACGACAAAGCTTTGGCAGGGCAAAATGCAGGAATCGGAATACCTGCGCCCTGTGAACCAATCGACGTAGTTGCCCGAAAGAGGCAACGTGGCAGGTTGGGTGCCGCAATTGACGGCAACCGTTACGCTGACCTGCGAAGGACTGTGTTTACGCTCGAAGGCGTACAAACCGCCGTCACACGCAAGTTGGGCGAAATCTCCCTCCGCGAAAACAGGCATTTGCCGCAATTCGCCAAGTCGGCGATAGAAGTCAATCTGCAACTTGTTTTGTGCATCCCACGGATAGCAACCGCGGCACAAAGGATCGTCGTAGCCTTCCATTGCCGTTTCGTCCCCGTAGAAAACGCAGGGGAAGCCGAAAAAGGTGTACTGCAAAACGGCGGCAATACGCGCGGAATTGAGTCCCTGCCTATACTGCTCGTCCGTAAGCTTACGTTTGGACAAAACATCCTTGCTTACGCCGTCGGCAGACTCTCCCACCAAAGAGGTGATGAGCCGAGCAGTGTCGTGAGTGCCCAGTACGTTCATGAGATTGTTACGCACGTACACAGGATAATTGTTGAGAAGGTCGAACACCGTTTGACCGAGCAAATCGCTTTGTCCCTTGCTTACCAAACGAATGATACCCTTCAGTAGAGGGTAATTCATGACGGAATCAAGCTGAGAGCCGTCCAAATAATGACGACGAACGCCGTAAGCCATCTTGTTGGAAGCATCCTCCCACACTTCGCCGATGATTGCCGCTTGCGGATTTTGTTGCTTGGCGGCAGACACGATTTTGTCCAACATGCAATCGGCAATTTCGTCCACTACATCTAACCGCCAGCCGCTTGCGCCTTGGTTGAGCCACTTCCTGACTATGCCGTTGTTGCCACAGAAATAGTTTTGTGCGTGCTTGTTGCCTGCATCAATGCGAGGAAGGGAACGGAAATTCCACCAGCACTCGTAACTGCCGTCGGCATAAAAGGTAAACCACTGACGATAGGGCGAATCTTGATTGACGTAAGCACCGCCGCACTTGCCGAGTAAATCGAAATACTTGGAAGTTGCGCCGACGTGGTTGAAAACGCCGTCCAGC
>CAYYTD010000144.1:0-2797 GCA_964474475.1 uncultured Oscillospiraceae bacterium
TGCAAAAACGGGGAATGAAAATTAGATTACACGCAAAAGTCGCCGACGGAACGTCGACAACTTTACAACGCAAATTGGCACCTATGCGCCACAAAAAAACTACCTTTGTACGCTGATTACCCTGAGTTGCTTAATTCTGCCGCTGGGAAGAGTAACTTCCACCACGTCGCCCTCTTGCGCCTTGATGAGTGCAGCGCCAACGGGAGATTCGTCGCTGATGCGACCACTGGCAAAATCTGCCTCGGTGGTGCCTACAATTGTGTAGGTTTTGGGCAAACCATCTACACCGTTGATTATTTCCATGCAAGTAACGGTGGTTTCGTGAATAATTTTTGCCAAACGCAGTTGCGCTTCGATTTCGGCAATTTCGCCTTCCATTTCCGCCTGCGCTTTGCGTGCGGCATCGTATTCGGCATTTTCCGAAAGGTCGCCAAAGCCGCGAGCAACTTTAATTTCTTCGGCAATTTCGGCACGGCGGACGGATTTGAGGTAATCTAAACGTGCCTCTAACTCTCTGCGACCGGCTTCTGTTAATTGAACTTCTGCCATAGTTAACAATCTCCTTTACGCGCAACGGCAACGCTTTGCAACTTGGCAAAACGCTCCGTTACAAATTTGTGCATATATTTTACTACCCATTTGTATAAATGTCAAGTAAACTGCTTGATACAAACCAAAGCAATAGCAAACTGTTGCCGGCAGCTAACCGGCTTGCTATTTTGCTTTTCAACTCCGCCACTTGGGTGTGTTGTTATTCGCTCCGTTGTAGTTCTAATTGGTGTATTTTTTTAGGTTTCACTTACCACTATTTGATTTATTCTTTTGAGTTTCTATCTGATACTTAGTGTATTCTTTTGGATTTCCTTGTGGCTACTTGGTTTTGTCCGTTTTCTTGCCGGTGCTACCCTTGCTGCGTGAAAAGGTGTGCACGAAGCGGTACAAAAGGGATTTTTTGAAACGAACGGCGTCAAAGGGGCACAACTCTTGGCAGCAATAGCAACGAATACACTTGTTTTGTGCCACGCACGCCTTGCCCTCCTTGACGGTGATAGCTTTAGCCGGGCAATGGGTGGCGCACTTGCCGCAGCCACGGCAAATTGACCTGTCGATGGCGACCTTCTTGGTCATGTACTTTTTGGCAAGCTTTTTTACCCACTTGGGCATGTGTAAAAAGGTGTCCGCATCGGTGACGGGGCTTACGTCGAAATCGGCAATGCGGTTGTTTTGCCACGATTCAAAATCGAAATCGACGTCCGACAGGTCTTGGCTAATATATCCGCGCTTTGCCGCCACCTGCATGAGGGGCATATCGAAGGGATCGGCAAAAAGCTGCACCGCTACGGCATCCAGCGCGTAAGGGTTGGCAGATGCCAAAATTTGCCCCATAAACTTGGGTTTGCCGTTGGTGGGGCCGTCCCCTTCCATGCCTATTACCGCATCGATGAGGTGCATGGTAATTTTGGAAGAGGCAAACTGCTCGATGTCGCACAACAAATTGCAAAACTCGCCCAAATCGGGAAAGCGGCTGTGCATTTCTACCTTGACAAGCCCCGGAATTAAGCCGAAAAGGTTCTTGACCGCCCCCGTGTACCCTGCAAAAGAGTGCGTTTTGAGCTTGGTGACGTTGATGACCACGTCGGCGTTCAAAAAGCTGTTGGTAATTTCACACTTGGAAAGGCTTTGACCGCCCAAATCGACTGCGGTGTAATCGAAGTCGTCGTTTAATGTGGCGCAGGTGCGTTCGGCGACATCCGTCATGCCGCACTTTGAGTAAACCGCCTTCATTGCGCCGCGCGTGTACAAGCCGCCGGAACTATCCCCCACTACCACGTGGGAAGTGACCTTGGCAAGCTGATTGACCAGCGCAACCACCACTTCCGGATGGGTTGTGCCGCACTTTTCGGGAGCCATGTCCCTAACCAAATTGACCTTGACGAATACTTTGGCATCCTTGGGAACGAACTTTTCGATGCCGCCAAGCTCGTCGATAACGCCGCTAACCGCCCTATTGACGTTGTCCGCTTGGTAATCGTCGCATGGCAACGCTGCAACCTTGTGCATAAGCTAACCTCACAAAACTTCTACTAAGCGAAGGGCAAAATTCATGAACCCTTGCGCGGCATCTTCTGCCGACGACCAGTACTCCTGCTTGCCGCCGAAAAGACTATCGGAAATGCACTTTACCATGAGGCAGGGCACTTCGTTAAACTTGCATGTGAACAAAATGCCTGCCGACTCCATATCGCACACGTCGGCGTTAAAGTTGGCGTGCAATGCTTGCTTATCTGCCGGCACTGCAACGAACTTATCTGCCGAGGCACACTTGACGACGGGGCAACCGAGCAGCCCCACTGCCCTAGAGAGCAAATCGTTTTGCGCAGAAACCTCCGTTGAATTGAAGCAGCCGTAAAAGCCTGCAGGCAGGTCGTCCGCCTGGGAAGTGTCCATGTCGTAATGGGTAACGCTACCCACCAAAACGTAGCTTTGCAACGCAATTTGCTCCGTTAACGCACCGACGATGCCGAAGTTGAGAATGCAACTTGCGCCGTACTTGGTGATGAGCAGTTGGCACGCCGAGGAGGCGGCAATTTCTCCCACCGAGGGTGGACAGCACAAAACGGCATTGTGCTTGCCCAAGTTGAACTTGTAAAAGGTGTACGCGCCGTAAGTTTCCGTAACGTAATCGCCCTTCAAAAAGGAAACCGCCTCTTTGTGCATGGCGGTAAAGATGCCTATAGTCATGAATGCTCCTTGAAACTTTGCAATAACAGCCTTGCAAAAGCTTGATATACACAAA
>CAYYTD010000145.1:0-2792 GCA_964474475.1 uncultured Oscillospiraceae bacterium
GGCAATGGTAACAATGGTATAACCGCAGACATCGTATTTGCTTGCGGTGGTGCTTCTCCGTTTGCCGGATATGTAGCAACTGCTAACTTTAAGTGTGAAAACGTAACCGGCAACGGAACTTCGTTCAACGTAATCGTTCACGAACCTGTGGGCGGCAAAGTAACCGTTAGCGGAATTGACGTTGCCAAAGTATTCCACAACCAGGATTTTGCTAGCGAGCCTTGGACTCCCGCTGCATAGAAACAATTGTTTATTTGTAATTGCTAATTTGTAAAAGTTAATAATTTACCGCCCTTGCGTTTTTGCAAGGGCGGTATTTTTAGTTTTGTAGTCGTGTTTTTTGTAATTGTATTTTTTGTTTATTATGGTATCGTCGTTTGTTTTACGGCGATATTTTTATTTGGTGGCGGAATTTTTTCGCTATTGCTTTGGTTGTTAGTGCAGATTATTCTGTTCGCCGCCACTGTCTTTTGAATAGTTGCTTTGTGTCGTCTTTCCGCTCGTGCTATCTTTTCAATTTGCTCTTTGTGTTTTCTGTTAGGTTCGCCGTACCGTTGGTAATTCCGCACAGTTCGCTTTTCCGTCTTATTCGTCGGTGGTGTCGGTGCCGTTTTCGCCGTAGTCGTCCATTCCGTCGGTGGTGGCTTCGTCGTCGTTCTCGTTGGTTGCGCTGTCGTTTTCGTGCAAGTAGTCGTAAAGCTTTTGCGCAACGGGGCGCGTCATGCCTTTTACGGCGGCAATTTGCTCCACGGTGGCGGCTTGCAGGTTTTGCATGTTTTTGAAGTGGAAGTGCAGTTCTACGCGGCGTTTTTCGCCAATGCCGTCTACGTCTTGCAAAACAGACTTGATGCTGTTGCGGTTGTGCAGCTTGCGGAAGTAAGTGATGGCAAAGCGGTGAGATTCGTCTCGGATGTTGATTAGCAGGTTAAGGGCGTAGCTGTTGCGTGGCAAAAAGATGGGTTGGTTGTTTTCAAGTGTGTACACCAGTTCTTCCCTTTTGGCAAGGGAGACCATTTGCACCTGCACACCGCACTCTTCCATGGCTTGGCGGGCGTAATCCAGCTGCCCCAAGCCGCCGTCCACAACAATTAGGTCGGGGGTTTTGCCAAAGATGCCGTCACCCTCCTTCATGCGCTCAAAGCGGCGTGTTAGCACTTCCTTCATGCTGGCAAAGTCGTTGGCGCCCTGCACGGTTTTAATTTTGAATCGGCGGTACTGAGAGGCATCCTTTTGCCCGTTGGTGAACACAACCATGCTGGCAACCTTGTCTACCCCTTGCACGTTAGAAATATCGTAGCATTCCACGCGGGTGGGCATTTGCTTTAAGCCGAGCAGCTCTTTTAGCTGCAGCACGGCGCCGTGGGTTGTGTTGTATTTTTTGTCGATGGAAGTTTGGCATTTGGTGAGATATTCCACTGCGTTGCGGTAGGACATATCTGCCAACTTTTTTTTGTCCTGCTTTTGGGGACACTTGATGGTGGTTTTTTTGCCGGTTTTTTGCTCGATAATTTCGGCAAGCTGGTCAGCATCGGGTAGGGGCAGATTGGTGTACAGCTCGTTGCACAGGTTGGCAACGTCGCAATACTCCGCCAAAAAGCTCGAAAGGGTTTGTGCTTCGTCGATGCCGGCATCGCTAACGGCAAAGTTGTCGGAAAAGATAAGCTTGCCACCGCGAATCATCATGTGATTTACAACGCAGTTTTTACCGTTGCTTGCCACACTAAATACGTCGTAATTAACAAACTTTTTTAGCACCACAATGCGCTGTTGCGAAATTTTGTTGAGCAGTTGCAAGTCTTTTTTGTAAGCAAGCGCTTGCTCGTACTGCATCTTGTCGGAGGCATCCAACATTTTTTGCGTAAGGATTTGCCTAACTTGCTCGTCGTTGCCGTTCAAAAAATCTACCGCTTGGTTAACTATTTGCCTGTACTGCTGCTTGGTTACGTTGCCCGTGCAGGGGCCGCAGCAACGCCCTATGTGGTAGTTTAGGCAGGGGCGGAAGTTTGCCGGCAGCTTGGCAAGGTTGTAATTGCAAGTGACGGTGGGGAACACTGCGCCCAAAATTTCCAACAGTGATTTTACACTGCCCTGCGTAATGGGGCCAAAGTACTTGTATCCGTCCTTGCACAGCTTGCGTGTGGAAGAAAACTTGGGAAAATCGGCATTGAGGTTAACTTTGACGTAAGGATATTGCTTGTCGTCCTTTAACAAAATGTTGTAAGGCGGCGTGTGCTTTTTGATGAGGGTATTTTCCAGGCTGAGGGCGTCTGTTTCGCTGGCGGTAATTACGTAGCGGAAATCTGCCACGTGGCTGAGCATTGCAAGCACCTTTTCGGACTTGTTTGCCGAGGCGTGAAAGTACTGCCGCACGCGGTTTTTTAGCACTTTTGCCTTGCCCACGTACAAAATGTTGCCGTCGGCATCGTACATGATGTACACGCCGGGCTCGTCGGGCAGGTTTTTCAGTTTTGTTTTGATGTCGACCTTTTGCATGGTAACAGTATAACACACCTTTGCAAGGATAGTATAGCCCATTGCAATATTTTTTTTGCGCGCGACTGTGACGGAGTGAATTTGTGGCGGTGAAAAGTTGCGTGTTTTGGTTGCTGAAAGGGGCTTGGAGAGTTGTGGCGTGCGGAATGTTGCAAAGCTGTGTGCGGTGGAGTGGTTCGTGCCTTTGCGTTGCGGTTGCAGTGGTTGCGTGCAGTTGAATTGGTTCGCAGTTGTGCGGAGTCTGTGCGTTTGGTTTGGCGTGAGCAAGCGTGGTGAGATGGTGTATGCGGTGTGGCGTG
>CAYYTD010000146.1:0-2683 GCA_964474475.1 uncultured Oscillospiraceae bacterium
ACTACAAAACGGCAAGTGACGACAGACTCAGTAGCTCCAATTACGCCATGACTCAAAGCTGCAAGGGCATCAAAGTGGGGCAAATAGACTACGAAGTGGAGTTCGAAGACGGCAGCAGCAAGGAAGTAACGGTAACTAACGGCAACTATGCTTTCGTCGTAGAGGGCGGCAACGTTGTCATCAATAGCGACGACGACGCAATTCACGTCAACGGTGGCAATGCCTTCGTCAATAGCGGCACACTCACGCTTACCACGTTAGACGACGGCATCACGGCAGACAAACTTACCCGCATCAGCGGCGGAGTTATCAATATTCCAAGCTGCTACGAAGGTTTAGAGGGCGCACAGGTAGAAATTCTCGGCGGTCAAATAGATATCGTATCCCAAGACGATGCCGTCAACGCAGCAAGCGACGATACCTCGCTAGACAAGCACATTATCGTCAGCGGCGGCAAGGTCACCGTCTCGGCAGAGGGCGACGGGTTCGACAGCAACGGCAGCATGCTTTTCAGCGGCGGCGAAGTAGTCATTTACGGGCCTACTACCGGCGGCAACGCAGGGCTGGATGCCGATAGGGGCATCGTCGTCACAGGCGGCAGCTTGTTTGCCACCAGCACGCTCGGCATGGTCGAAACCCTTCCACCAACTCCACGCAAAACGTCCTTTCCTTTGCACAAAACAGTACCGTTGCGGCAGGCACCGTCATTACTTTGACGGATTCCGACGGCAACGTTCTCATGTCGGTCACGCTAAGCAAAGCTTGCCAGTCCATCATTCTCAGTTGCAGTCAGCTTACCACGGGCAATAGCTATTCCGTCTACGGCGGCGACGTCAAACTTGCCGATTTCACCGTCAATTCCGTCATCACCAGCGTCGGTTCGTCCACTCGTCCGGGCGGTGGCGGCTTCGGTGGCGGAGGCTTTGGCGGTGGTGGATTCGGCGGCGGTGGACACAGTCGCCCTTAACGCCTACATTCCCAAGTGGCTCCAAATAATCGAATAGCTCAAAGCGTTCAAGTAGGTCAAAATTCAAGTAGATTAAAATAATAAATAATCAAGTAGACCAAAACAAATTAAATAATTTTTCGGGCAGCCGATTTCCGCCGATTATCTTCTCCCTTTTTTGCGGCGGTCCCCTCGAAATAAGGTCTTTCTTCGTCATTTTGCGCTTTTGCGCACTTGCTCCTTGCTTTTTTTCGTCGGGTGGCAACGGTTTTGCCGCCTTGCTTCAAGTGCGACAGCTCCCTTGCATCGCGCCAACGGCTTTTGCAACTCCCATTGTCAACTGCCGTGTCGGCTGCCCGCCTCGGCGCGATGATTTTCGCAACTAAATAATTCCTATCGAGCGGCGTTTTTTTTACGCCCTTTTTTTTATTTTTTCGGCATGCGTTTGTCCTTTTTTTGAAGTGCAACACTTGCCGCTTTTTTGAAATATAACGCTTGCCTTTTTTTGTGGCACAATATTTGCCGCTTTTTGTAGTGCAATGCTTGCCATTTTTTCGAGTTAAATGTTTGTTTTTTTTCTGTTTTCACCGTCAACCGTCGCCACACGCCCTTTTTATTTTACGTTTTGCTGTTTTTCGGCGGTCGTCGGGCGTTTTTTGTCGTTTTTTTGTGGTTGATTATTTTTCGTCTTGCCTGTGTCAAAGCACGGTCGTTTTTCTCATCGCCCTTTTCGCGGGGGTTGCCCTTTTCCGCCACGCAGTCGTTTTTACAATTCTTTACTCTTTTTTCATCAAAAAGGTATCAAAATTTAACGATATTTCTCGTCGTCGCACTTGATAATCTTTCAAAATAATGGTAATATATATTTATAATCCATTTTTCTTGCGTTTTTTGCGTATTTTTTCTTTATTCGCACAATTCGCTTTGCAAAGGGGACACATGAACGTTCAGTATCTCAAATACGTTGTCGAAGTCGCCAACTATGGTTCCGTCAGTCGCGCGGCCGAAAAGCTTTACGTTGCGCAGCCCAATTTGAGCCGCGCCATCAAAGAGCTGGAAAAGGAGCTCAACGTCACTATTTTTTCTCGAACTCCCCACGGAGTTGTTCTCACTGCCTACGGCGAAGAGTTAGTAAGCTACGCCAAAACCATTTTGAGCAACATCGACGAGGTCGAGAGCCTTTTCCGTTCGCGCAAGGCAACCAAGTCGCTTTTTTCCGTCTCCGTACCTCGTGCCGATTACGTCGGCTACGCCTTCACACAGTTCACCAAGTCCCTTTCGCAGGCAGAGCAGTGCGAAATTTATTACAAAGAAACAAACGCCTTGCGTGCCGTCAACAACATCGTGCACGCCGATTACCGACTGGGTGTCATTCGTTACAATTCTCGGTACGACAAGTACTTCAAGGATATGCTTGAGCAAAAGTCCCTTGCTTGCGAGCTGATTGCACAGTTCAATAGCGTTTTGGTCTGTTCAAGCCGCAGCCCGCTTGCACAGCTTACTGAAGTATCGTCAAGTCAGGTAGACCCCCTCATCGAAGTCACCCATTCCGATCCCTTCGTGCCCTCCCTTTCGGCAGCAGAAGTGCGCAAAACGGAGCTGCCCGATTCCGTCAAACGCCGCATTTTCCTTTTCGAAAGGGCAAGTCGGCTAGAGGTGCTCAGCCAAAACGAGCAAACTTACGCCGTCACTTCACCCATTCCGCCCTCCGTTTTGCAGGCGTATTCTTTGGTGCAA
>CAYYTD010000147.1:0-2609 GCA_964474475.1 uncultured Oscillospiraceae bacterium
CAATTATTTATTTGCAATAGGGCGGCTTGCTCATTCCGCCACCACAAAACCGCTTTTGCGGCTTTTATTTATGCAATTTCCCTTTCCCTATTGAATATTCTTTCAATTCGTGGTATAATAATATTTCAACTAATAATATTGCGCCTTGTGCGCCAAGAGGATAAAATGACAATTTTGGACGTAATCGAAACCAAAAAGAACAAAGGCGAGCTTTCCACCGAGCAAATCGAGTTTTTCGTCAACGGCTTTACGGAAGGTTCCATTGCCGACTATCAAGCATCGGCACTGCTCATGGCAATTTTGCTCAACGGCATGACGGATCGTGAAACTTACGACTTAACCATGGCAATGCTCCGCAGTGGCGACGTGGTCGACATGTCCCGTTTGGGCGGAATAGTGGTCGACAAGCACTCCACAGGCGGCATAGGAGACAGCACAACCCTTGCCCTTGCCCCCATTTTGGCTTGCACGGGGGTGTACGTTGCCAAAATGAGCGGCCGCGGACTTGGCTTCACCGGCGGAACTATCGACAAGTTGGAGAGTATTCCCGGCTTCGATACGTCCTTGTCGGAAGAGGAGTTTTTCAGCGTAGTCAAAAACGTCGGTTGCGCCGTCATCGGTCAAACGGCAAACCTTGCCCCTGCTGATAAAAAACTTTACGCCCTGCGTGACGTCACCGGCACGGTCGACAGTATTCCTCTCATTTGCGGAAGTATCATGAGCAAAAAGCTTGCCAGCGGTTCCGATACCATTCTGCTGGACGTCAAGTACGGTAGCGGTGCATTCATGCCCGATGCGGAGTCGGCTGTCACCTTGGCGGAAAAAATGGTGTCCATCGGCACGCGCGCCGGCAAAAACGTAGGCGCTCTCATCACCGATATGCAACAGCCCCTGTCCGATCACGTCGGCAACTCGCTAGAAATCATCGGCATAGTAGACGTTCTCAAGGGCAAGCGCAACCGCCTGTACCACGAAATTATGGAGGTTGCCACCAAATTGCTTGCATTAACGGGCAAATTTACGGAGCAAGAGGCGGAAAAAGCAGTGCAGCACGCCATCGATAGCGGCGATGCCCTTGCCAAGTTCGCACAAATGGTCAAGGCGCAGCACGGCGACGAAAGCTATATCACCAATCCAAGCAAATTCCAACTTGGTAGTGTCATCGAAGTCACTGCCGACCGCAGCGGCTACGTCAGCGGCATGGTTGCGGCGGATATCGGCAGAGCCGTCACTCACTTGGGCGGTGGCAGAATGGTCAAGGGGGAAGACATCGACTTCTCCGTCGGTGTCGTCATGAACACCGAGCTGGGCGCACAGGTCAATCAGGGCGATGTACTTTGTTACGTTTACCACAACAACGGCAGGGGCTTAACCGACGCCGTTTCTCTCATCAAGGGCGCAATCAGCATCACCAACGAACCCATTTCCAAGCCGAAAATCGCTTACGCTTTCGTCGGCAAAGATGGCGTAGTCAGGTATTAAAAGTATCGTAGATATTTGAAAAGGTTCGTCAAGCATTAAGCGTGCGTTCGTTATTACCGCTGTTATTCGCTATATTGAATTACTGTTGTTAGGTGTTACGACGGTCAGTCGGTCGTTGCTTTTCAAATCGTTCGCGCGTTAGATATTAAATTTAGCCGCCATCGGCAAATTTTTTCGCAACTTCCGCCGCATTTTTAGGCATATTTGCGGCAATTTTGTGCTTGCGGCGTGCTTTCAGCAATGTATCAAGCCATTTTCCCCCTTTCAATGGGTTAATTTTCTCGGTTTTTTAGCAAGTTTTTCAGGCAAGCGAGGTACCAACCGTGCAAACCAACGTTTTACTCAACTATTACAATTTTCACGAAGACTGGGCGTATCCCACCCTCAAACCTCTCATCGAGGGCAAACGCACCCTCATCATTCCCCTTGCTTACCGCCCCTCTGGCGTGGGACGAGGCAAGTTGGCAGTCGGTGTACGGTGTCGGCGGCGAAAAGTACGCCAACATCATGGCGCCGTTCGCTCGCTACGGCATTAGCGGCAGCAATTTGCAGTGGCTGGATTACTACGACGACACAAACAAGGCAGAGCAGCTCAAGTGGGCGCAGGTGCTCTTTTTCACGGGTGGCATGCCGGAAAAGGCTATCCAACGCCTTGCCGATCTCGGCTTGACGGAACTCGTGCGCAATTTTGACGGCGTAGTCATGGGCGCATCGGCAGGCGCAATGTTGCAGCTGGCTGTTTACCACGTCACTCCGGACGAAGATTATGCCGAGTACGGCATTTGGCAGGGGCTGGGCATGGTCAAGGGGCTGGATCTCGAAGTGCATTACCTTGCCACCGATCTGCAACAGGCATGTTCCCTTCGCGCCGCGCAGGAGCTCCGCTTGCCCGTCTATCAAATGGAGCATCAAGGGGGCTTGGTCTATCAGGACGGCATCGTCACCCCCATGGGCAAGGTGACCTGCATCAAGTAGTCGTCCCTTTCGCGGCATATCAACGGTCACTCACCTGTGTTGCAAAAGCATAGCAATTCGTCGCAAAACGCCAATTTAGGGCAATTTGTTCCTTTCAAAGAAAGTCCAATTCGTTGACACTTTCTCAAGTATTGTGTTAAAATTTACCTTGT
>CAYYTD010000148.1:0-2563 GCA_964474475.1 uncultured Oscillospiraceae bacterium
CCGTTGAGCTGTGCAAAAGCGCAGGCATCAAGCCGGTGATGATTACCGGCGACAACCTTGTTACCGCTTGCGAAATTGCAAAGCAGACGGGCATAATGCAAAAGGGCGACCTTGCCCTTGCCAAAGAAGAACTTGACAAAATCGGTGAGAAAGAACTACGCCAAATGGCACCGAAAATTGCCGTGTACGCACGAGTTAGCCCGTCGGACAAGTTGAGAATTGTAAATGCCTGGAAGGGGAGCGGCGCCGTAGTTGCAATGACGGGGGACGGGGTTAACGACGCTCCTGCGCTAAAGAACGCCGACATCGGTTGCGCAATGGGCAGCGGCACGGATGTTGCGAAGGATGCGGCGGACGTAATACTGACGGACGACAACTTTGCCACCATCGTAGATGCCGTTAGCATTGGCAGAGGCGTGTACGAAAACATAAAAAAATCCGTGCGGTACCTGCTTACTTGCAACGTGGGCGAAGTGCTTGCGGTGTTTTTTGCACTGCTACTGTGGGACGTTTCCCCCTTGTGCGCCATGCAGTTGCTGTGGATAAACCTCGTTACCGACGGGCTGCCCGGCTTGGCGTTGGGCATTTACAAAACGCCAAAGGACGTGATGAACGCCCCTACCAATGGTAAAAAGCAAACCTTTTTTGACGGTGGCGCAGGTTGGGGCGTTGCGCTTGGCGGAATAACCTTTGGCGCCTGTGCGTTGTGCTCCTTTGCATTGGGATACAAAACAAATTACGCCACGGCTTGCACCATGGCGTACGTAACTTTGTCGTTATCGCAGTTGATTTTTGCGCTGCAAATACGCAGCAAAAGGGGATTATTTGCCAAAGACATGACCGCCCTGTTGGCAATAAGCTTTGTAATTTCCGTAAGCCTGGTTGCCTTGGTGGCTTTTGTACCGTCCCTTGTGAAGCTATTTGAACTAACGTTGATGCCTGCCGAAAACTACCTGTGGGCAGTTGCGCTGTCCCTTGTGCCCACCGCCTTTGCGGAAGTGCGACGAATAATCACTCAAAAACGAGGCCAAAATTGCACTACTTGAATCAACAAACTTTGACTAATAAAGCATGCGGCTATTGTGAGTTGCCCTTTTCAGCAACCGCAAAACGCAACTAAAAGGTGCCGTTCAAGCGAAAACACTCTTGGCAAATGCGGCTTGGCAACTTGGTTTTGCGCTTAACGAGCGCATTGGCAACGGAAAATGCCTTTACGCTTGCAAATCCGCTGCGGCTTGCTCCGCAGATGCCGTCTGCTCCGCTAATGCCGCTTGCGCATCGTACTGGCTTTGCTTGTAGGCAAATTGCTTTTTGTAATCCTTCAAGGCAAAGGGCAAATAGACTAGCACCGAAAGCACTTCGGCAATGGGATAGCAGAACCAAATGCCCTGTTGTTGCCACAAAAAGTTGAGCAAAATTGCCGACGGAATGAGGAACAACAGCTGCCTTGACAGACTCATGAGCAGGCTGGACACGGGGCTGTTGATTGCCTGCAACATGTTGATGAGCAAAATGCTGAACGCCGCAGGAATGAATGCGATGCTGATGCATCTGAACGCATATGCACCCTCTTGGACGAGAATGGCGTTTGAAACGTCCAAATCTGCCTGTGTGCCGCCCTCCGGAATGGCTTTGCTCTTGAAAATGGACATGAGCAGTTCCGGACAGAATTGGAAAAGCAAGGTGCCAACCGTCATAATACACAGGGTGATTATTAGCGCCAGTTTGAAAGTTTTATTGAAACGCTGGCGGTCGTTGGAACCGTAGTTGTAACTGAGAATGGGCATAGTGCCTTGCATCAAGCCGAAAACGGGCATGAACACAAAGGACTGAATTTTGAAATATGCCGAAAGCACGGTGATGCCGTTGGAGTAACTCTTTAGCATGGTGTTCAAAATGATGGTTACCACCGAACCCATGGCGTTCATGATGAATGCAGGCAAGCCTATTTTGGCAATTTTGGAAAAGTATTCCTTGGCAGGCTTGTAACCCTTGAGTGAGATGGAGACGTCCTGCTTCTTGAAAATGAACATGCTGAGCACAAAAGCGCAAGCAAGCCACTGCCCTATTACCGTTGCCAAAATTGCACCGAACACGCCCCACTTGAAGACGAGAATGAACAGTGCATCCAACACAATGTTGCTAACGGCGCCGATGAGCTGACTTGCCATGGGAGCCTTCATGTTGCCAGTGGATTGCAAAATGCGCGAACAGGTGATTTCTACAATGCTACCCAAGCTGCCTGCCATGTACCAAGTGAGATACATTGCACCCTGCTCCACTACGTAGTTGACGTCGGTGGCGTTTTCGGTATTGACGAAGGCACGCACGAAGGGCTTGGAAATTGTGAAAGCCAACACGAACATGACTACCCATGCGCCCACGGCGATGAGTATTGCCGTTTTTGCCGCTTGATCGGCTTGCTCGCGCTTGCCTTCGCCCAGTTTGCGGGCAATGTACGCGTTGGCACCTACGCCGATACCTATTGCAATGGCCACGACGAACATCGTCATGGGCATAACGATACTTACTGCGTTGAAAGAATCGGTACCCAAATTGGTGC
>CAYYTD010000149.1:0-2518 GCA_964474475.1 uncultured Oscillospiraceae bacterium
AAATACAAATGGTTGTTACAGATCCTATTGCTGATATGCTCACGCGTATCAGAAAATCTATCACTTACAAACACGCATACGTTGAAATCCCCGCTTCCAAAGCCAAAAAGGCTATTATCGATATTCTCGTGGAAGAAGGCTATATCGCCGGTTACGAAGTAATTGAAAAAGAATTGCAAGACTCCATCAAGGTTACCCTCAAGTACGGTCCTCACGGTGAAAAGGTAATTACGGGCTTGAAGCGCATTTCCAAACCCGGCCTTAGAGTTTATGCAAAAAGTGAAGATCTTCCCAAGGTTCTTAACGGATTGGGAATTGCAATCGTGTCCACCAGCAAGGGCATTATGACTGATAAGCAGGCTCGTAGCCAAAATCTTGGCGGCGAAGTGCTCGCTTACGTTTGGTAGGAGGTATAGGCAATGTCAAGAATCGGTAAAAAACACATCGTTCTTCCTGCCGGCGTAACTCTCACCAACAACGAAGGCGTAATCACGGTAAAGGGCCCCAAGGGCGAACTTACTCGTGATATCGGCACGGTTATCGGTTGCCAAATCGAAGGCAACGTAGTAACGATGACTTGCCCCGAAAACGCAAGTGGTGACGTTCAGGCTAAGCACGGCTTGTACAGAGCTCTCGTCAACAACATGGTTGTCGGCGTTCACGACGGTTTTTCTCGTAATCTCATCATCAACGGAGTAGGTTACAAAGCAACCGTTCAAGGTGACAAGCTCGTACTCAACATCGGTTATTCTCACCCCATCGAAATGGTGGCTCCCGCAGGAATCAAATTCGAATGCCCCACCCAAACGGAAATTGTCGTTTCGGGTTGTGACAAAGAACTTGTAGGACAAACTGCAGCAAACATCAAGGCTAAACGTCCCGTTGAACCTTATCACGCATACGGCGTACGCTACAAGGAAGAAGCCGTAGTGATTAAGGAAGGCAAAAAGGCCGGTAAGTAAGGAGTGTAGGAAATGATTAAAAAGATAAATAAGAATGCGGACAGAAGAATTCGTCACGCAAGAGTAAGAAAAAAGGTCTTCGGCACAAGCGTTAAACCCCGTTTGGCTGTATATCGTTCCACAAACTACATCTACGCTCAAATCATCGACGACGTTAACGGCGTAACGATGGCAGCTTCTTCCAGCCTTGCCCTTGCAAAAGAATGCGAAGGCATGACCAAGAAGGACGCAGCAAAGCTTGTAGGCAAAAACATCGCCGAAAAAGCGCTTGAACTCGGTCTCAGCGAAATCGTGTTCGACCGCGGTGGATATATTTACACGGGCAGAGTTGCCGCTTTGGCAGACGGCGCAAGAGAAGCCGGACTTAAATTCTAATCGGAGGCATCAATATGGAAAACGTAAAAGAAGTAGAAGTTGTTGCGGCAGAAACGGTTGCAGAAGCTGCTCCCGCTCAAGCCACTGAACAACAACCTAAACGTAACTTCCGCGAAGGACGCCCCGAAAGAAAAGGCGGCAGACGTCCCAATCGCGACAGAGATAACAGAGAAGACGACGGTCTTATCAAAAAGCTCGTTGCAGTTAACCGCGTAACCAAGGTTGTTAAGGGCGGGCGCACAATGCGTTTCTCCGCTTTGGTAGTAGTTGGCGACGGCAAGGGCATGGTAGGTATCGGCATGGCAAAGGCAGCAGAAGTTCCTCAAGCAATTGAAAAGGCTAACTTGCGTGCCAAGAAGGCTATGGTCAAAATCTCTTTGGTAGATACGACAATCCCCCACGAAGTTATCGGTAAGTTTGGCAGAGGCAAGGTTCTCATGATGCCCGCTCAACCCGGTACCGGAGTTATTGCAGGCGGTCCTGTAAGAAACGTGTTGGAAGCTGTAGGTATCAAAGATATTCGTACCAAGTCTTATGGCTCCAACAACCCCATCAACTGCGTAAAGGCAACCTTCGACGGACTTACACAGCTTCGCACTCGCGAACAAGTAGCTGCTCTTCGCGGCAAGAGCGTTGAAGAAATCTAAGGAGGGACATCATGGCTAAAAACACAAATAATAACGCTGTAAAGGCTCCTCTCTACGTAAACGGAAAATACGTTGTTGAAAAACAACTTCCCGCAAAGCCGGCAAAGGGCGACATGCCTTACGCCGCAGCGGAAAAACAAATCAAGGTAACTTTGGTAAAGAGTACCAACGGATGCCTCAAAGAACACATCGCAACCGTAAAGGCGCTTGGTCTTACAAAAATTCGTACCAGCAACGTTTTGCCCGATAACGCGGCAATTCGCGGAATGATTTTCAAAGTTAAGCACCTCGTGGTTGTTGAAGAAGTAAAGTAGGAGGCTTACAATGAGAATTCACACAATTCAACCTGCTATCGGAGCAACAACCTCCGAAAAAAGATTGGGTAGAGGTATCGGCAGCGGACTCGGCAAGACCAGCGGAAAAGGTCACAAGGGTCAGTGGGCTCGTAGCGGCGGCGGTGTTCGCCCCGGTTTTGAAGGCGGACAAACTCCCCTTGCAAGACGCCTCCCCAAACGTGGTTTCAACAATAAGTTC
>CAYYTD010000150.1:0-2475 GCA_964474475.1 uncultured Oscillospiraceae bacterium
TTCTTGTATGATGCTAATTTTCTTGTCGTTAATCAGCACAAAGGGGTTGTCCAGCTCGGCAACCATTTTGTCTGTATCCGTCACCATGTAGGGGGATGCATATCCGCGGTCGAATTGCATGCCTTCCACAATGTTCAGTTCCGTTTTCATGGTTTTGCTTTCTTCAACGGAAATTACTCCGTCGTTGCCCACCTTTTCCATAGCATCGCTAATAAGTTCGCCAATGGTGGTGTCCGCTGCGGAAATACTTGCCACTTGCGCAATGGCTTGCTTACCTTCAACGGGGGTGGATATGGCTTTCAGTTTGTTTACGCAAACTTCCACAGCCTTGTCAATACCCTTGCGAAGAATAATGGGGTTGGCTCCTGCTGCCACGTTTTTGTTGCCTTCAAGAATAATTGCTTGCGCCAAAACAGCTGCGGTGGTGGTGCCGTCACCAACAACGTCGTTGGTTTTGGTGGATGCTTCCTTTATTATTTGCGCCCCCACGTTTTCAAAGGGGTCTTTTAGTTCAATTTCCTTTGCAATGGTCACACCGTCGTTAATTACAAGGGGCGTGCCGTATTTCTTTTCCAGTATAACGTTTCTGCCCTTGGGGCCGAGAGTGATTTTAACGGTATCGGCAAGTTGGTTGATGCCGCTTTCAAGTGCTTTGCGGGCTTCTTCGCCGTATTTAATTTGTTTAGCCATGTTATTTGCCTCCTATTCTACAACAGCCAAAATATCGCTTTGCTTAATAATAGTAATTTCTTCTCCGTCAATCTTGAACTGACTTCCTGCGTATTTAGAGTAAAGCACCTTGTCGCCAACGGAAACTACCATTTTAACGTCCTTTCCGTCAATAATTCCGCCTTCACCAACGGCAACCACAACGGCAATTTCTTGCTTTTCCTTGGCTGCGGCAGGCAAAATAAATCCGCCAACGCTTTGTTCTTTTTCTTCAATTTCTTTTACGACTACTTTGTCGAAAAGCGGTCTAAGTTTCATATCGAACCTCCAATATGTATTTTACTTAATTTTGTGGGTAGGGTAGCGGCTGTTCGTCCCGAAAAAGGGTTTTTAGCACTCCCACCCCTCGACTGCTAACTCCATTATACTACACTTTTCGTATTTGTCAAGGTTTCTGCACGGCAAAATGCAAAAAAACTTTTTTCAATTTGTTTTAAGGGTTGATTATCGGCAGTATTTTACAAAGTGGTAGAGCGGTAGAGTGTATTTTCTTCTTGCAAATTCAAAAATTACTACCCGCAAACTATTTTAATAGGATACAAGCAAAAATGCTTGTCTTTTTAAGGCTAAAATCGTTGAATAAAACCGAAAAGGGTGGTATAATCAACCAATAAATGTTCGCGAGGTGTTATTATGGATAAATGGGACGTGCGCTTCATGCAACTAACGGAGCAGGTGGCAACTTGGTCAAGTTGCTATCGTCAAGGCCGCCAAATCGGCGCCATCATCGTCAAAAATAAACGCGTGCTCACCACCGGTTACAACGGCGCACCGCAAGGCATCACCAGCTGCAAAGATCGCGGCGAATGCCTGCGCGAAAAGCTCGGCATTGCCAGCGGCACCAGGCAAGAAATGTGCTACGCCGTCCACGCCGAACAAAACGCAATAGTGCAAGCGGCTCGCTTGGGCATCGTGCTCGAGGGCGCCACCCTTTACTGCACCCATCAGCCTTGTGTCATCTGCGCCAAAATGATCATCAACGCCGGCATCACTCGCATCGTCTACAAGTACGGCTACCCGGACGAATTCTCACTCAAACTGCTTTCCGAGTCGGGCGTCACCATCGAAGTTTTCCCCTCCGATGCCACTCCCGAACAGCCTTGCGAATGTAATTCGCAGCAGCCCTGCGCCTGCTCAGCCGAACAGCCTTCCGAACCCAAGCAATAGCCTTGTGGTAGCTAATCGTTTCCCCTTTCGGATTCAACGAGCAACGCACTTTTGATACAACCGTCAAACGATTTTGTGTGCTTATAGTCTGATCCACTTGTTTGTAAAAGTAGTGCCGTTTTAACGCAATTAGCAACTAACTTTCATGTTTGAGCAGAACGCAGTTTCACACCCAAGTAGAACGATGTTTCGCAGCCACGAACTAAACTTTCTTGTGTGCCACGATTGACGACTTTCACACTCACGAACCGACTCAATTCGTCGGCCTTTTAATCGGCTTTGGTGGTGCAATTCACTCCAAAATTCTGCTGTAAGTTTGCTTAACTCTTTTGAAATTTTCCCAGAGTTTTTTCAAAATTTTTGCAGCACTTTTGCAGCAGTTTTTCGTAAATCATGGCAAGATTATATCAGAATTTGGCAATTTCAAGCATATTATTACACACATAGTATATCAAAAACGGGCATTTTGCCCGTTTTTTTGCTTTTTCGCACTTTGTTGCCGATTTTTTCCGCCCATTTAACAACGTACTTTTCTTCGTCGTTTTTTTTTTTCCTTTTTGACTTTTTTTTGTCGTTTGT
>CAYYTD010000151.1:0-2417 GCA_964474475.1 uncultured Oscillospiraceae bacterium
CAAAGTCCAACATGGTCAGTTTCTTTGCCGAGTAATCCTTAAAAACGTCATCCAGTATTTCCAAAAAGCGATTAACCTGCTTAAACTTGTCGTACATAGTCTTTACGACCTTGTATTCCGTCGTAAAAATGCCCAAGTCAACAAGCGCTTCCACCTTGTCACCTTCGTTGATAAGGTATTTTTTCTTTCGGTCATTAAGTTGGCTTTTACCGCTTGCCCTGTTGTCGGCGGCTTTGCAAATTCTCGTTCGTTTGCCGTTCTTGGAAAGTAAGTACGTCACGTTAGCGCTTGCCGTTTCAACAAGAATCTGCTTGTAAACATCAAAAATGTTATTTTCAACCCATTCAGACAGTTTGGCAGAGCAAACATTCTCATGAAAAACCTGCGTTGCTGTGTAGCTTGCCGCCTGAAAGACTTCCTCTCCACGCAACGTTATCTTGCGAATTACAACCTTATTAAATTTGCAAGCAACGCCAATGGGGTTGCTTGCTACAATTCTAATTACGTTTTGAGGCGTTGCGCATTCTAATATCATAACTCAACCATTACTACTTTACAATCTTGTCGGATTTTCCTCTAAGTGCTTTTCTAACTCCCGTCGGCAACTCCTGCCCTTTGCAGAGTCTAATGACGTTGTGGCGGTGAGCAAAAATGATTATTACATACATAATCGTTAGCAATATCACGCAAAACACGCCGATTTCCGCACGCAGAACAACCCACGACCACACGATCATGAAGACAGAATACAGCAAACTCATTACCGACATTCTGTCAGTAATCAAAATAATCACACAAATAGGAAGTATGCAGCACAACATCAAAATGGGCTGCATGCTGAACATTACGCCAATGCTCGTTGCAACGCCCTTGCCGCCCTTAAACCCATGAATTGCGGGGAACACGTGACCAACTACTGCTAATAAACCCGCAACGTAACCTGACGTGCAAGCAACCTCCTGCCCCAAAGACTGAAAAATCAGCAATCTGCACACCAAGCAGCACAATACGCCCTTCAGCGCGTCAAACAAAAAGGTCAAAGCCCCCATGCGCAACCCGAATACTCTAAACATATTCGTCGTTCCGGGATTTCCGCTTCCGTAATTGCGTACGTCGGTTTTCTTAAATAAATGAGAAAATACGATGGAAAAATTTATTGCCCCCACAAAGTACGAGCATACTGCGACAATTAAAAATTGCCACCAATACTGAACAGCGATATCGAACATGGCTATTCATCCTTGTCGCTACCATCGCGAAATACGAGTTTAATGGACGTTCCGTCCAACGAAAAGGCCCTTCTGATATAGTTTTCTAAATATCTCTTGTACGAAAAATGCACCAAAGACGCGTCGTTGGTGAACACGACAAACGTCGGCGGCTGTGTGGAAGGTTGCGTAACGTACTTGATTTTCGCGCGCCTTCCGGACATCGACGGCGGCTCTACCGCACGAACAGCATCAGCAACAACGTCGTTCAGCATGCCCGTTGTACAGCGGAAGGTAGACTTGGCATATACGTAGTCAACTTCGTCAAGCAACTTGCTTACACGCTGCCCGGTCAAAGCCGACACAGTTATATATCTAAAATAGTCCATAAACGCCAAGTCGCATTGAAGTTGCTTTTTGAAACGTTCAACCGTGTGCGTGTCCTTTTCAATAAGGTCCCATTTGTTAACAACTACAACAGACGGCTTGCCCTCTTGATGAATAAACCCTGCAATTTTAACGTCCTGCTCGGATAGTCCTTCGTTGGCATCCATAACAATCAAGCAAACGTCGGCACGCCTGATGGCGTTTAACGAACGCATAACACTGTATTGTTCAACGGTATCGTCGTCTATCGCGCGTTTTCTGCGCATTCCTGCCGTGTCGATAACTACATATTTTCTTCCGTTGTGCTCAAAGGGGGTATCGATTGCATCTCGCGTTGTACCCGCAATGTTAGATACAATCGTCCTGTCGTACCCCAAAATTTTGTTTACCAAAGAGGACTTGCCCGCGTTTGGCTTGCCAACAACGGCAATTTTGATGGCGTCGCTATCAGCATCCTCAATTTCACCATCGGGAAAATAAGAAACAACTTGGTCAAACAAATCGCCCACGCCTTGCTTTTGCTCTGCCGCTATCGGAAACAAATCTCCAAAACCGAGAGAGTAAAAGTCGGATAGGTCGCTATCTAAAAAGTGGTCAACTTTGTTTACGACGAGAATAACCGGCTTGTTAGCTTTACGCAAGTAAGCCGCAACGTCGTAGTCTTCGGATGTAAGTCCTGTTTTGTAATCGCAAAAGAACAAAATCACATCGGCAAGGTCAACGGCAATTTCAGCTTGCTGCTTGATATGCCTAAACATTACGTCGTCACTTTTTAGCTGAATACCGCCCGTATCCACCAACGTAAATTTTTTGCCAAGCCAT
>CAYYTD010000152.1:0-670 GCA_964474475.1 uncultured Oscillospiraceae bacterium
TTCCGCGCAAAAAGCCATTGCAACATGCCAGAGAAAGACGGCAGAAAGCAGAAAAGGGCGGACGAAGGCAAAAAGTTACCTTTGTACGGCAGGCAGAGGCGGACGGCGGAAATGCACGACGTAACATCAAGTAAATAAATCAAATTAAAATGAAAAGACCGCAAAAAAATGCGGTCTTTTGTTTTGTCCTTTTCCGAGCCGTGAAATGCAAGGTGCCGTTAAACAAGCACTGCAAGGTGCGAAAATTCCCCAAATGATACAAAAAACTGCGGCGTTGATAGATTCTCGTCAAAAACCGAAAAAAATTGAGTCGGTATTGAGAAAAATCTTGTGCACTGCAAAATTTGTTGCAAAATTGGAAAAATTTGCGCCGATTGTTAAAAAAAATCGTGTACTATTGGAAAATTAGTGCACCGTTGCAGGGCTTGACTGCCCGAATTGAAAAATTGGCGGCTTGCAAAAACGGTTAGTCGGAATCGGGGCGGGACGCGGCGTTCTTGACGAAGTCGGCATCGAGTGAGTTGACGATGACACTTACGTCGTTGCTGCCGACGAACTGCGACACCGCTTGGAAAAGTCGGCTCTTGCGTTCGTTTGCCGCAACGGGGGACGAGTACAGTTTCGTGAGCTCGTCCGCAAGCGCCTTTGCCTCGGTAGCAAAGCGGGCAAG
>CAYYTD010000152.1:680-2417 GCA_964474475.1 uncultured Oscillospiraceae bacterium
CCACTGTGCAACCTTTCCTTGACACCACCGCAATACAGCAGCTGACTGTACACAAGCGCAAATGCATCGTCCGAAAGCATCTTTTGGATATTTTTGTTGCCGAACGAGCAAAACCAATCGTACAAAACCGTTGCCATGGCGCCGATGAGAGCGGCATCGGACAGCGTTTGGACAAATTTGGCATACAACTTGCCGTTGCCTGCGTGAAAGAAAAACACGTCCGCCGCGGCAAACGCCAAACCGAACAAAAAGGGCAATGCTCCGACAAAATTTATGCCGAAAAGATTGAGGGATTTTTTGCGAAAAAACAGCTTGTTGCACAGCAACGTGAGCAGGCAGGATAGTATTGCGTACGCCAAAAAATACGCATTGTCGCTTTGGCGAAAAAACGCCGCAAACGACCTGAAAAGTGTTTCGAAATCCATAAAATCGTGCTCCTTTACCCCCTAATGGGAACACGGCTTCCAAATTCCTGCCACTTTTGCCGACGGCACTTGCACACGCAATTTGCCCACTTGTGCCTACGCACCTTGCACCGAAAAACTGCCTACGTTGTGGCAAAATTGCTACCAAACTGCCCGAAAACTTTGGCGTGAGTTACCATCGACAATACAAGCATATCACTTTAACTTTGCCAACTGTGTGGCAGTTATTTGCGGACGGACAAATTTTTTTGAAATATTTTTTTCGGCAAAAAAATACGCTTACAAAATACACTACCGACACAAACCGCCCTGCGAAACGCACCACCGACACAAACCGCACGAAAAGGACTTACAAAACCGCACGGACAAGTGAAACGGACTGCCGCAAATTAGGAAAACAAGATTACGAAAAGAGCGCAGAAAAGGGCTTTAAAAGGTCAGTGTACAGACTTGCGGCAGGCGGTCAGTATAGTTAATGGCGCTCTTGTAGGGCGTGCGGAAAATGGCTTGCAGGGGAAGTGAGCATGGCAAAAAAAATACGCTTACAAAAGTAAGCGCATTGTTTTGGTGGTTACAGGTCGTCGGCATCCTGAACGGGCTGGGCGTACTTGCCCCATCCCGAAGGATTGCCGGTGTAACTGCCGTCCGGATCAGAATCCGTCGATTCGCTTGCCGACTTGCTACCCTTGCAACCTTTGCAACCTTTGCTTGTGTTGCCCTTTTTACTCTTGGAATTGGTACTATTGGTTTGCTTTGTTGTCATGTTGATACCTCCTTGACAATAGTATTGACCGCAACAGGGGAAAATATACAACAAAAATGCCGACGATTAAAATGCGTTTGGCACTGCACTTTGCAAATAATCTGATATTCAAGGCTTTGAAATCTTGCCAAACAAAGTCGGCGACATCAAAAATGCCGACGGAAAATCCATCGGCATTTTGAATCAACTATATTATTGATTACAGTTGCAAATTACGATATTAGTCCCTAATCTGATGTAAAACAAGTCCTTTACAAATTGCACCGCTTGCAGGGCAACTAAAATTGTGCGTTGCCTACCGTGCGCGGGAAGGGAATTGCATCACGAATGTTGGCTACGCCGGTGAGGTACATGACCAAACGCTCGAAGCCCAAGCCGAAGCCTGCGTGCTTTGTGCCGCCGTACTTGCGAAGTTCCAAATACCACCAGTAATCTTCCTCTTTGAGCCCTAGTTGGTGCATGCGTTCAAGCAGCACGTCCATGCGCTCTTCACGCTGGCTGCCGCCGATGAGCTCTCCCACGCCGGGCACCAACATGTCCGTTGCGGCA
>CAYYTD010000153.1:0-2407 GCA_964474475.1 uncultured Oscillospiraceae bacterium
CCAAAACAACGTTTCCGACGAAAAAATTCAGTTTGAAAACGCCCTCGCCCACACCGACGAAATTCGCAATCAGTACGAAGCCAAGCTTGAACAATTAAATCTCGACAAGCTAAAATTGCAACAAGAAATAGAGCGCACCGAAAAGCTGAACGGCAGTTTGCAAAAGGAAAGAGACAAGTACCTTTCTTCTTCCAAGGAAGAGGCAAAGAAAATCGTTGCCAAAGCCAAAAGCGAAGCGCAAGAAATAGTTAATCAAATAAAGGAAATTTTGTCCAAAGAAGAACTTGCCGACAAAGACTTGTTTGCCGCAAGATCCCTTGCCAAAAAGATGGATGCCGTCAGTGTCACATCGGACGATGACGACAACGACGACGAAATAGTCTTCACAGGCGATCCCATCAATTTTACATTGCTAAAAATCGGCGACAAGGTCTATTCCAAAAAGCTCAACGCCGTAGTCGTGGTGCAAAGCATTCGTTCGGCGTCTCGCATAGCCGTAAAGTGCGGAGGAATATCCACCGAAGTTGCCTCAACGGATTTGTATTACAGCAAAGTCGAAAAGAAAGCGACTCCGCGCCGCCACGATTCCCGCAAGGGCACCAAAACTCAACTCAACACACGCTCCATCAACAACGAAATTAACGTCATCGGCCAAACGGTGGACGAAGCCGTAGCCAACGTTGATGCCTACATCGATTCGGCTATTCTCTCTGGCATTGGCAAAATTTGGATAATTCACGGCATGGGCACGGGGCGTTTGCGTGCAGGTTTACATCAATACTTAAATCACCATCCAAATGTTGCCGAAATCAGACTCGGCGCCTATGGCGAAGGCGAGAGCGGTGTAACGGTAGTTACGTTAAAGTAGCACACCAGCGAGGTTAATCAATGACGAACAACATAGCATATTTTGATAATTGCGCCACCACGCGTGTAGACGAAGAGGTACTTTCCGTGCTCAATCGTTATCACATGCAAGAGTACTTCAACCCCTCGGCGCGCAGCAGTTACAGCTTGAAAATTGCCAACGACTTAGCAAGCGCACGGAGTAAAATTGCAAAACTTCTCGGCGCAACCGATGCTTCCGAAATTTACTTCACTTCGGGCGGAACAGAATCGGACAATATTGCAATTTGCGGATGCTTGCGTGCACGTAAAGGCAACGTTGTGGTTACACAGGCGGAGCACTCGGCTGTGTACAACACGGTGGTGCAGCTTGCCGGCAAAGGCTACGAAGTCCGCATGGCATCTGTCACGCCCGACGGCCACATCGACGTTGACGACTTTGTTGCCAAAGTGGACGACAACACCTTGCTTGCTTGCTTTATGCACGTAAACAACGAAACGGGCGCAGTTAACGATGTTAAACTAATCAACAAATTGGTCAAAGAAAAAAATCCCCGTACAGTCACCTTTTCGGACGGAGTACAGGCAGTTGGCAAGGTCAAGGTTAACTTGCGCAATCTCGGCGTAGATTTGTACTCCTTTTCGGGGCACAAAATTCATTGCAGCAAGGGCACCGGAGTACTGTACGTAAGCAAAAATTGCAAAGTGAACGCTCTCGTTCAAGGGGGCGGGCAGGAGCGCGGTTTGCGTTCCGGCACAGAATACGTCGGCGGTTGTGTTGCACTTGCCACTGCACTGCAATTGGCGACAAGCCTCGTCGACGACAACACAAGCAAATACTTGCATTACAAGGATATTATCCGCACGGCACTTGCCGACGTTGCCGACTGGAAGGAAAACTGCACCGAAAACTGTTCGCCTGCCATCATGTCATTGGCGTTTTGCAATATTAAGGGCGAAGTGCTTTTGCACATGCTTGAACAACACGGCATCATCGTCGGCACGGGTTCTGCGTGCAGCTCACAAAACAAGCAAAGCCGCATTGCCAAGGCAATAGCTCTCGGCAAAGACTATTCCGAAGGACTCATTCGCCTAAGCTTCAGCAAGTACAATTCGGCAGACGAAGTAACTTTGCTGGCGAGCAAGCTTCGTGAGTGTGTACTTGTATTGCGCAAAACTATACTCAATTTATAATTCCAATGGAGAAACTATGAAAGTACTTTTAATTCGTTATTCCGAAATACACCTAAAAGGCAACAACAAGGCGTTTTTCGAAAGCGCCCTAATTTCCAATATTAAAACCGCTCTCAGCGGCTACAAATACGATTTTTCTCGTAGCAACGCCCGCTACGTAATACGCAACTTCGATGAAGACCTTCTGCCCGAAATTATCGACGTGGTTTCTTCGGTGTTCGGCGTGCATTCACTCAGCGTTGCAGAAGAAGTGGATTCTACCTACGAAAACATATCTGCAGCGGAACTTTCCATTGCACCCAAAAGAGGTTCATTCAAGGTCAACACAAACCGTGCAGACAAGCGTTTTCCCATGCCTTCCATGACG
>CAYYTD010000154.1:0-2363 GCA_964474475.1 uncultured Oscillospiraceae bacterium
ACCCAAGTACCATCGTTTGAAACCGGACGGATACGTAAGGCTCAAGGGCGCGTACATCATTCATTGCGACGAAGTCGTTACCGATGCCGACGGCGAAGTTACCTGCTTGCGTTGTTCGGTGGTGGAAAACAGTAAATCGGGCGAAGACACCAGCGGAATTAAGGTAAAAGGTGTAATTCAGTGGGTAGATGCGGCAACTTGCGTAGACGTAACCGTTCGCAAACTTCAAAGCTTGCTCAACGATGTAGTGGACGGCGTTACCGACTTCAATTTGCGTTTCAACAACGATAGTATGCAAATCGTGCCCGCCAAGGTAGAACGCAGCTTGCTGGATGCCAAAGTGGAAGACAAGTTTCAGTTTATGCGCGTAGGATACTACGTGTTGGACAAGGATAGCCACGACGGAAATCTCGTTTTCAATGAGATAGTAGGATTAAAGGACGGCTTCAAGCATGCCAAGTAAGTTTTTGGCTTTAATTCGACTATCGTAGGCAGTATGCCTAACAATGGATTATTGGTAAAAAATGAAAGTTTGCAAAAATTGTGGAGAAATCAATACTAACGATTCGGCTTTTTGTTGCAATTGCGGAGCCTCTAATTTTGCATACAAGGAAGAAGTCGCCTGTCCCACGTCTTTTGCCTTTTGCATCAATTGCGGTGCTTCGCTCGTGAGCAACGCCGAGCAGCCAAGGGAGGACTTTTCTCAAATGCCTCCTTCTCCGGTAGATTTACAAAACGAACCTCTCGACGCCTTTGCCCGTTCCAATTTGCCTTCGGCAGAAACGGCAAAGTGTCCTTTCTGCGGCGCCGTTGTGCCCCTTACGGCAATTTATTGCAACGTATGCGGACAAAACGTGTCTTCCTTGCATGATCATCGCGTAGTAAGCAGAAAGGTTTGCCCCAATTGTGGAACTTCCAATTCGCCGGATAGATCACTGTGTGCCTATTGTTTCCATCCTCTTGCGGAGGGTAGCAAAACGGAAATGCAGTTAATTCATCAGCAAACGGATTTGGGTGAGTTTAGCGTTGTGCAGGCATATTTAGAAGATGCCACAGGCAAAAAGCTCGTTTGCCCCGTGTGCGGAACGTTGAACGGTACCGAAGAAATAGTTTGCATGAATTGCGGCGTGAGATTGGATGCCGAGTCGGAAAAGAAGTATTGTGCCAATTGCGGCGCCGAAAACGCCTTCGATGCCACGAGCTGTCAAGAGTGCGGCTGGTCTTTCGACGGTGTGTCGCCTTCCGTTTTGCAAAAATGGCAATGCGACGCTTGCGGCAACGTAAACAATTTTGAAAACTTGTATTGCACCAATTGCGGTGCAAAAAAAAGTAGATAATGGTGGAGAATTAATATGAACGGTTCAAACAGTTTTAATACGTGCCCCCGTTGCCACAACGCAAACGCGCTGTCCGCCAAATACTGTTCTAGGTGCGGACAACAGTTAAGCGTTCCAAGGGAAGCGGTAGTGTGCCACAGATGTCACTCCGAAAACCCGCCTTTGGCAAATTTTTGCAGAAGTTGTGGTGCAACGCTCAAGGTTGGCTTGCAAACCAAAATTTGTCCGAGTTGCGGCAGAGAAATAGGCGTTGAAGAAAACACCTGCTCTTGCGGATACGTTTTTGCAACGGTGTTGGAAGTTACTCCCGTCCAGCCTGCGGAAGAAAACTCAGCTACGGATACTGCCGAAAAGCCGTCCGATCGTGTTCACGGCAGAGCGTTTGCCATCGTTGCCACCGTACTTTTAGCAATAATCAGCTATTTGGTGTTGGCGCCTGCTGCTATTCGTCCATTTTTCCTTGTGGCATTCGACGGTGGCGTGCTCAATTCGTCCGATTTTGCCCCTGCAGGCTATTCGCAAGAAATATACGGTATCGAAGTAGTATCGATGTTCGTTAGCGCGGCAAAGCTCGGCGAAGGTTTCGATGCGATTTTAGCCGCTATTGGCGGTCTTGGTTCCTTCGTTGCTTTTTGTTTGTGTTCTGCGTTTATCGTATCGGCTGTTGTTCATCTTGCCGTTTGCATCATTCGCATTTGTACGCAAAAACGCTCCAAACATCCCAATTACGTCTTTTTGATTGTAGCTTGTTTTTCAACAGTTGCGGCAGGATTGCTTGCCATGGGACAGTACGTTCCGTCGGGCGACAGCTTTTTTGCTATCGTCGCCGAGGCGTTTGCTTCCAAGTACGATATAGGTTTGGTAACCTATCTCATCCCCGTATATTTTTGGATATTCTTCGTCTATTCGGCAATTGCTGCGGTAAAAACCAAAGATGACGACAATGAAGAGCCGGCAACGGAAGCGGAAACGACCAAATAATGCGCAAAGCTAAAGCAAAATAATTTTGAAATACAACGAAGATCG
>CAYYTD010000155.1:0-2330 GCA_964474475.1 uncultured Oscillospiraceae bacterium
TATCATATACACTACATAATGTCAACGATTTTCGCAAAAAAAACTCACAAATATTCTTTTCTATATCATTTATATCAACAAACACGAACGACGCACACGCACCGAAGGCGCAACAACGGAAAATAAACCCGGCAGTTAAGAACGCCTCTTGACGAATTCGGCAATCCAAGATTTGGTGTATTCTTGCAAATCCTCCGGCGTGGATTCGGAATGTCCGCGGCACATTCTTACGTACTCACACACCAAGCCGTCAACGAATATGCAAATATCCAGTTCCAACTGTTTTTTATTCTTAATGATGGGATTTTCGTTACAAAGCTGAATTATTTTGGCGCGTGCTATCTTGGACAAGCGTTTTGCCGAAAATATAATTTCATCCGACTTGCACAACAACCTGTAATTTTCGTCGTTGGCACGTAAAAAAGCAAAAAAGTTGTCTATAAAGTCGTTGGCGTTGATTATCGCAGTCAAAAACTCATCGTTAAAAAAGGTATTGATGATTTCGTCCTCGTACTCTTCCGCTACGCAATAAATGTCGTCGTAGTGAGAATAGAACGCACCACGGCTGATATCAGCTCGCTTGCAAAGCTCGCTTACTGATATTTTGCTTAATTCTCGTTTTTCGGCAAACAACTCTGCAAAGGTTGACTTGATCAATTTGCGGGTTTTTGCCGAAGATTTGTTAGCATTTTTCGATTTCATACCTGTTCACTTCCTATTTACAACCACTTATTTGCATACCAAACATCTAAATACACAGTTAAAATTTGTTCATCGTTATTAAATTTACAGTCACTTTGATTGTGTAAATATGTTAACATTGAAAAGTAAACTTTAGTTCAACTTGGCACAAAAAACAAGACGAACATCTTGCGCTCGTCTTGCCTGTAAAAACCATAAATTATTATAAGTAAACTGTTCTATTTTTGCCGCAGGTAAACCGTTGCTGCAGACTTTTGACAGCTCCGCTATTATTCCAAACCGTCCAACAGTTTTTTGATTTCGTCAATCAAATCGTCGGGGTTGCCGCCCTGATTATTTTGACGAAGTTCTTCTATTTTCTTTATCAAATCACTATCGTCTTGCGGTATATAGGAAGCCTTGGGCGCCTCGTCTTGGGCGGGTTGCTCTGCTGCAGGTTCGGCAACTTCCTCTTGTTGAACCGATTCGGGTTGCGATTCGTCCTCTGCAGCGTTTTGCTCCGCATTGAGCCTTTCTATTGCCTCTTGCAAGCGTCGAGTTTCGTCCATGATACTCGGCGCGTTTGCCTCCGATTCGGAACGAAGATCGTTAATTTCCTTAAGCAACTCGTCCGTTCTGTCCAATTCGGCGTTGATATCCACAATGGCAGTAGCAGGCTGTGTTTCGCTTTGTTTTTTTGCACGAGTTTTGACAGGTTTGATTTCCAACACCATGCCGAGATCGACAACTTCCGTTACGAGAGCCAAACTCTTTTCGTCAACGTTGTCGCAAGCCATTATTTTAATTCCGCGATTGCGCAAATAGCTGTACAAATACAGCATGTCGGCAGGTGCGGCAACGATGCAAACGGTATCGATTACCTTCGCCATATTAACGGCATCCACCACGTCGACAAATATGCGATTGTCAAAAGTTTTTTTGCCCCTACGCTTACCCACGGGGGAATGCCTTACGGTGTAACCGTGTTCTTCCGCATCGGCAATAATTTGCTTGTGCTTTTTGTCCGTAACGTTGTAAACCGTTGCGGATACGATTTCGCCGACTTCGGCAAGTTGAGCCATAACGTTTTGATAATGCTCAAACTCTAAACCCATATTGTCAACGTCTAAAAACAGTGCGATTTGTCTACCTTGAAGCATTGGTAAAACCTCCGTGCCATTGTGTGTTTATTTTACAGTATTTTTGCCGCTTTGTCTATACTTTACGACAAAATATTTATTTGTCGCGCTCTGCAAGTCCGCCACTACGCTCAAAATAAAACAAATGTTGCTGGGCAAGTCCTGCATCCGATACAAACAAAGTGCAAAAATAATCTGCCACTTGTCCGTCTTTGTGTCCCTCCTCAAAATATTTTTGATAGACCTTTTTGAGACAGGTATCCACATGAAAAGCCTCACATCTACCGAAACCGAAAAGCAAAATACAGTCGGCAACTTTCGGCCCTACGCCAAGATAGGTGAGCAATTGACGGCGCAACGATTCAGTTTGCATATCGTCAAATTTATGCAAGTCGCCTTCCAACGTTAAACGCTTGGCGGTATCGGCAAGATATACATCGCGATAGCCTGCGCCGACACTTCTGTAAAAACTTGCGTCCGCTTGCTAAAGAGAAAAAACGGACGTAAAAG
>CAYYTD010000156.1:0-2266 GCA_964474475.1 uncultured Oscillospiraceae bacterium
GAGCCACCGCGGGCCTCGCCAAAACACAAACAACAAACGCAAGCTTTGCTACAAATCCAAAAACAACGCAAGGCTTTGTTACGAATTCAAACAATCTAAGTAAGCTACAATGCAAAGCGTTGTCCTCAACCAAAACAATCAACGCAAGCTTTGCTACAAATCCTAACTACCTACGCAGAATTCTACGCAAGTTGTGCCCTACACGCCAAACTACTCCACCGTGACGGACTTGGCAAGATTACGCGGACGGTCGACGTCGTTGCCTAGCTTTTTTGCAGTGTAATAGGCAAGCAGTTGCAAGGGTACAACCGAAATCACGCCGCTGAAGTACTCGTGAGTGACGGGCAAAGTGAAGGACAAACCACCCCTTTTGTAAGGAGAAACGAACACCACCGTTGCGCCCCTTGCGGCAACTTCGCTTGCGGCGTTATCTACCTTGGCAAGCAGGGAACAATCGGTGCAAATTGCCACCGTATACACGCCCCTCTCCATAAGGGCAAGGGTGCCGTGTTTGAGTTCCCCTGCAGGGTACGCCTCGGAATGAACGTAGCTAATCTCCTTCAACTTGAGAGAGGCTTCCGCAGCAATGGGATAGTCGCGCCCTCTGCCGATGAAAAACACAGCGCTTGCCGACTTGACCTGGGCCGCCAGCTGCTGCATCTTGCCCTTGTTTTGCAAAACCTGCTCTACTGCCGCTGCCGTTTTGGTAAGTTCGCACCGTAGTCGTTCGGACAAATCCCCTTCGGCAAGGCCGCAAGATGAGGCAACATCCGCAAGGGCAAGCACCAGCGTGGCAAGCTGGCAATTGTAAGCCTTGGTGCTGGCAACGGAAAACTCACCGCCAGCAAAGACGTCGATACAAACGTGGCAGGTATTTGCCAGTGCCGACACCACCGTGTTGGTGACTGCGCAGGTAATGCCGCCCTGTGCCTTGACCCTTTCCGCCGCCAAAAGCGTATCCGCCGTTTCGCCGCTTTGGCTGATGCAAAACGCCAAAGTGCGAGCATCTGCAGGGTAATTGCCGCAGGCGTACTCGCTTGCCACGACGGGAATGACGTCTACGTTGAGCAATTTGCGTGCAACGGCGCAAGCCGCAAGGCCGCTGTTGTACGCCGTGCCACACCCCAAAAAATAAATGCGGTTGACTTTGCGTAAAAAGCCGACGGGTAAATCTTTGATGCCGCCGTTCCTGCCGTATCCGTCCGCCACGCGCAGCAGTGCTTGTGGAATTTGCATGATTTCGTCCAACATGACGTCGCCGTTGGCGGTGCACTCCTGACCGGTGAAAAGGTTGTTTTGAAATGGAACGGAAACCTGCTCTCCCTTGAAATTAAAAAACTCAACCTTGCTGCCCTCTATCCTAACCACGCAACCGTCATCGCAAAACGCCACTTTACTTGCAAAGGGAAGGCAGCGCACGTCCGACGAAAGGGCAAAGCGGCCGTTGCAATTGCCAACGCACAGCGAACTGCGCTGCTTGACGGCGTAAAGGCAGCCGTCGTGAAGGTTTTGAATGACTACGGCAAAGGCACCCTTTAACCTTTGCGCCGTTTTGCAAACTGCATCCAAGACGCTGCCGCAATAGTAATTTTGCAGTAGATGCACTACCGTTTCGCTATCCGTTTGCGAAGAAAAGACGTAGCCTTGCCTGACAAGCTCTCGCCTCAAACTAACGTGGTTTTCGATAATTCCGTTGTGGACGATGGCGAAATTGCTGTCGTTGCTGACGAAGGGATGGGCGTTTTGCTTGCAGACTTCGCCGTGCGTTGCCCACCGTGTGTGACCTATTGCCGAGCGGCAGCCAACTCCCTCCCCCACCATGCCGCGCAGCTTGCCCACCCTGCCTGCCGTCTTGACGACGTTGAGCTTGCCGTCGTCGTAGCACAAGCCGGCGGAATCGTAACCGCGGTACTCCAAAAAACTTAATGCATCGAGCGTTTTTGCCACTCCGTCATCGCCGCTGATGCCGAAAATTCCACACATATACGCAAAACCTCCTACCGTGACGATTTAGTATATGACGGCGTTGCCCCTTGCGTGACAACACTTTGCCTAACTTGCAAGCAAATATTTGAGTAAATCGTTGCAGAATATTTGACTATAAAACGCCGTAGTTGTATAATTTTGAAGTTATTTTGGACAAACGATTGAGCAAACGGCGCAAGATGACGACGGAGCGCAAAGAAAACTCGGAGATAGTATGAAAAGAGAAGACGTAAGAAATATTGCCATTATTGCCCACGTTGACCACGGCAAAACTACCCTT
>CAYYTD010000157.1:0-2250 GCA_964474475.1 uncultured Oscillospiraceae bacterium
ATTTTAGGTAGCTCAATATGCAATAATTGGCATTTTTGCACAGATAGTAAATGCCAACGATAATCATTCCGAGGGAATATCCTTGAATTTCGACTGCTACCCTATTTAGTATATAGAATACGATAGCTAACACAGCTCCGAGCACGATGAATGTTATTGGCAGTGCCAGCAATGATTTTTTACTTATTATTACTTCTGTCACTTTTGCACTCCTTTATGCCTCTAACGTGGTTCCGCCAAAGAAATATACTTTGAGACAACTGAAAAAACCAAATTTTCCACCGTCACCGGTAAATACAAAGTCGCCACGCTTGACTTTGGTATATGCGCTCATAAATCCATCATGCGGAATTACATAATAGGTTTTGTCTTCTTCAATTACACGAAAATACGAACACCGAGTGATCTTTTTAATTTTATACGACAAATCTTCTTCTTGCTTATAGTCTACCACACAGGTATTTTTGAAAACCTGATTAACTAATATCAGTTTGTCGTCCGTTTCGTATTTGGCGGTAGGACAAAACAATACAAACACGACGACCATAATAATAAATAAAACAACGAAGAAGGTATGAATCTTATCAAGACCCTTTGATATTTTCTCGCCCGCAGTATCTTCATTTTTACTCTCTATCATTTTTCTCCTATAGCTCCTCTAATCGTTATCTCCGATACTCATTCCAGCTCGATTGAACATCTGACGGAATTTCAATCTCTGTATTGCCTATATTGCTGTACTTTGTTTTGCCCTTGTAATTGACAGATTTGTTAACGTCGGGATAATAAATCCTCATATCGTACTCGACTTTGGGTTTTGCAGGATTGCTGATGTCTACAACTGCTCCGTAGCTCGTTATCTCCCACTTTGTAAACGAACCTAACAGCGTGCCTGTGTACGAATTATGGATGCGAAAATCTAGATAGTCGTTCAACTTGGGGAGAATATTTGACGTGTTTGATTTGTCTAAAGTGTAAATACCATTATTGCAAGTGTACGATTGTTCGTCCTTGAACAAAGACAACATTGGCCTATCATAAAACTTATCGATAAAATCTAAAGAATATCTTACATTTGATATCCCCGGCATCTTGCCATAGTCGTCAGTAACTTGCCAGCCATCAGTGAATTCAACGTTTAAAAACCAATTGGCAAGCAAAGACCCGGAATAGCAATGTGCGTAAAGATTATCGTTGGTATTTATTAAAAATTCGTACACTCCTACGATATTGCGTAGGCGTATATAATAAATGCCATTAGTATGCGCCATGGTCCCCTTTAATGGGAGTTCTTCAATGTTCTGCAGTCTGAATACCGTGCCAAGAAGCGACGAACTTAGTGTGCTGCATTCGACGTCGATATCGACAACGTCAAAATCAACTGTGTAGCTATCCCACAAGCTAGCCGACGAATTTCTATATCGATATGCCGACAATTGCCTCATTAATGAAATATCTTGTACTTTACAAGCCTCGCCAGCTCCGCTTGCAACAATTGAAGGATTGCCACAACAGAAAAAAGAAAATGCTGCAACTATGAGCAGGGCTATCAACACCAACGTAGTGACTAGTCTCATGTTTTCTCCACAAAACAAAGTATTATCAATATTTGATAATTTAATTATACTATCAGTTATTGATAATGTCAATAATTTATCTCAATTTTTGATAGTATTTATATATGACGACGTTAGCAAAAAATATAAAGGCATATCGAACAGCAATGAACATGAGCCAAAGAACTTTGGCAGAGATGCTCGGAACCACGTTACAAACCATTTCGCACTGGGAAACCGCCTATACCGAGCCTTCGGTGGAACAACTTATTGCCTTGGCAAACATATTTGAAATATCCATTGACGAGTTGGTAGGCAGAGCCATATTATAAGTATTATTAAAATGCAAAATGCAGCGTAAACTAAACGCTGCATTTTTTATTTAGCAAAGCAAAAAAAGAGTTGAACAAATCGTTCAACTCTTTTAATGGATGCGGCAAAACCTTACCCTCCCGGGCCGTGTCCAGCCAAGTACTCTAGGCGCATCGGGGCTTAACTTCTGTGTTCGGTATGAGAACAGGTGGATCCCCCGGCACTAAATCACCGCAATGGTATTTACACGGCTAAAGCCGATGTAATCAAATATTGTGAAAGGAACATTGATAACTGCATACGCAACAAAGCTTAGTGTTGAGTTGTGTTTGATTGTATTCAAGGCTTGTTCGTATTATTTGAACAAGCGTTCGGCCTATTA
>CAYYTD010000158.1:0-2238 GCA_964474475.1 uncultured Oscillospiraceae bacterium
AAAAGCAATGTAGCAAGTCAACTTCGGCGCTGGCAGTTATTTGCACTGAGCCGCAGCAAATTGCAAGTTGTAATTCCCGTGTGGACTTTGTCATTTACAAGCCTGCCGACGTAGTTGCCGCATCTCGGCAAGAGCTGCCACATTTTTGCTATCTCGACCTGCCCGCCTTTGCAGACCTGTCCAAATTGAATATTTCGCCAAACAAGTTCGGTCTTGTTTGTCACAACGTGGGGCAGGTACAGTTTGCTCGCAACAACGGCTTGCGTTATATCGCAGGGCAAGGACTCAATATTTTCAACGATTACATTGCATCAACGTTTTCCGATGCCGCCACTTTCGTCTATTCCGTCGAGTTAACCCTGCAAGAGATTTCCAAGTTCTCCAATCAAAGCGGCCTTGTTTTCACAAACGGCAAAATCACCTTGATGAGGTTTTCTCATTGCCCTTACAAGGCTGTTACAGGCTGCAACTGCAATAGTTGCGCAGCGGCAAAGGTGGGCGATTTGACCTATACGGACGAACTTTCAAACGATTTTGTCATCACTCGCCGCAGGGCAGGCAATTGCACGTTCGAGCTTGTTAACGGCAAAAAGCTTTCGGACGGCGGCAAAATTCAAAGGAGTGGAAGATTCCTCATCGACTTCAATCAATCGGTTATCGACCGTTATCTAAATCTAAACGATGGCATTCAAGCCCCGTTTGCGGAGGACGAACCTTACACAAAAGGGCGCTTGTACGCCAAAATTAACTAATTATTCATTATGATAAACCAAAAAACTCTTTCAAAACTTCAATATTCGGATATTTTAAGCGGCGTATCTCAGTATGCTATCAGCTCCATTGCCAAAAACAAAGTGTTAAGCATGCAGCCTGCCGCCGATTTTGCAACCGCACAAAACCTTATTGAAGAAACCAAGCAAGCTTACGCCGTGTTTCAGGACGAAACCTCTTTTGACTTGTCTTTAGACGACGTATCGGAAATTTGCGCCTTGGCAAAAGTAGGCAGTTGTCTGTCAATGGGGCAGCTACTGGCTGTAATGCGCATTTTGCGGACGGCTCGCAGCTTGCAAAATTCATTATTTGTCGATTACGGCGTCGATTTGTCCCTTCTCAAAGCCAAAGCGTACGCCCTGTTTACAGATAAGCAACTCGAAGAAGACATCGATTTTGCCATTCTGTCCGACGACGAAATGAACGATCGCGCCTCCGACGACCTTTTTGCCATACGCAAAAAAATCAAGTCGATCAACGCCGACATCAAGCAAAAACTTCAAAGCTACACCAAGAGCAGCGAACTTTCCAAATATTTGCAGGATTCCATCGTAACTCTGCGTGGAGATAGGTACGTAATCCCCGTCAAGCAAGAGTACAAATCTTTCGTCAATGGTATCGTTCACGATCAGTCCTCAACGGGTGCAACTCTGTTTGTTGAACCCATGGCAATAGTGCAACTCAACAACGCCTTGCGTGAAGCGACTTTGGCAGAGAAGGCGGAAATTCAACGCATTTTGCAGGCTTTTACCGACCGAATTTCCCCAATTGCCTCAAGAATCCTCATTTCGCAGGATACTATTTCTAACATAGACGTCATTTTCAGCAAAGTGAAGTACGCGTTAGACAACAAATGCACTTTACCCGTCCTCAACAACGACGGAATAATCGACTTGCACAAAGCGCGCCATCCTTTGCTCAACAAAGCCACCGTCGTTCCCATCAACGTCAAGCTCGGCAAAGATTACGACGTCATCGTAATTACCGGACCCAACACGGGCGGCAAAACGGTCACACTCAAAACCATCGGGCTCATGTGCATCATGGCAATGAGCGGAATGTTCATTCCCTGTCAGGAAGAAAGCGTTGCCTCCTTCTTTACCGACATCTTTTGCGATATCGGCGACGAGCAGAGTATCGAGCAAAACCTGTCAACCTTTTCGGGGCACATCACAAACCTTCGAGATATTCTCAACGTGTGCGGCAAAGGCAATTTGGTGCTAATTGACGAAGTTGGCGCGGGCACGGAACCAAACGAAGGAACCGCCCTTGCACTAGCCGTAACGGATTTTCTTCGCGAAAGCGGTGCAAAATGTGTCATCACAACGCACTACGGCAAGCTTAAAGAGTATTCTTTGAACACGTCACGAGTGGAAAACGCCTCAATGGAATTCGACCTAAAAACGCTTGCTCCCACCTATAGGCTCATTATGGGTATTCCGGGCAGCTCAAACGCCCTTGCCATTG
>CAYYTD010000159.1:0-2121 GCA_964474475.1 uncultured Oscillospiraceae bacterium
ACCCGATGATTACCCTAAGGTGAACTTTTTTACCCTTGTGGAGAATAAACTCCCCCTTGGCAAGCACTTCGTCAGGAAGGGTGAAGGCAGGGGAAGTGACTTTGACGTCGCCTACGGACACGCCGCCGCCTTCTACAAGCCTACGCGCTTCGCCGTTGGACTTGGCTTGGCCGCATTTGACGAGAATATCGATGATGTTGCCTACGTCTGTAATGGTGACGACGGGCATATCTTGTGCGTTATTGGAAAAGGCTGCCTTGACCTGTGCAAGCACTTCGTCGGCAATCTGCTTGCCGTGCACTATTGCCGTTACTTCGTAAGCAAGGCGCTCCTTGGCGGCGTTCATGCGCTCGTCGTTGTGGGCGGTGAGCTCGGCAATTTCGGCAAGGTCCATGAAGGTGAGCAACTTCATGCAGGTTTCTACGCGGTCATCCGGCACGTTGCGCCAGTATTGGAAGAAATCGTAAGGGGAGGTCTTTTCGGCATCCAGCCACACTGCCCCTTTTGCCGTTTTGCCCATCTTATTGCCCTCAGACGTGGTGAGCAGAGAAAAAGTTGCGGCGTAAGCCACCTTTTGTTCCTTGCGGCGGACGAGATCGACACCGGCAAGCATGTTGGACCATTGGTCGTCGCCGCCCAGTTCCAGCACGCAGTCGTATTCGCGGTTGAGGTGAAGGAAATCGTAAGCCTGCATGAGCATGTAGTTGAATTCCAAAAAGGTAAGGCCCTTTTCTAACCTTTGCTTGTAGCACTCTGCCGTGAGCATTTTGTTGACGGAAAAGCAAGCGCCTACTTCGCGAAGGAAATCGACATAGTTGAGATTGAGCAGCCAATCGCCGTTATCGACGAAGATGGCTTTACCTTCCGACACATCGATAAAGCGAGAAATTTGCTTTTTGAAGCACTCTACGTTGTGAGCAACCGTTTCACGCGTCATCATTTGGCGCATGTCCGTGCGGCCGCTGGGATCGCCCACCATGCCTGTGCCGCCGCCTATCAAAATGACGGGGCGATGACCTGCCCTTTGCATGTGTGCCATTGCCATGAGTGTGACAAAGTGCCCCACGTGAAGGCTATCGGCTGTGGGATCGTAACCGGTGTA
Organism: uncultured Oscillospiraceae bacterium; assembly: GCA_964474475.1. Classification (GTDB taxonomy): domain Bacteria; phylum Bacillota; class Clostridia; order Christensenellales; family CAG-314; genus Fimimonas. The sequence continues at coordinate 1,103 of CAYYTD010000159.1, forward strand.
AAAAGTGACGCTTTGTTTGCCTAAAAGTTCGTAAAGCTCTTCTTCGTAGACCGTTTGCTTGATGTAGCCGCGCTCTTTGAGTACGTCCAGTACGTTCTTCATGATAATTTAAGTTCTCCTAACAGTGATTTTTGTATTTAAAGTGAGTTACGGGAGGAGCAAGCCCCACGCGTGTCGTTAATTATTTGGTAAGTTACCGAAAAAGTTGGTTGCTGCAAAAGTTGCGGCAACATTGGTTTGCCAATGAAAATCGACGACCAATTAAGACTTCTTTTTGGGGGACGGATCCGGCTTTTGTGCGTTGACAGCGCCCAAAAAGGTGAGATAGACCGCCTTTTGGATAAATTCCGCATCGGAATCGTCCTGCGCAAGGGGCGGCGTAAAGGATGGCTTGGCGCCTGCGTAAGGGGATGCCATGGGACAATCTTTGAGAAAAAGTTCGTTTTCGGGAAATCTCTTGAGATAGAAAACGTCGTTATCTACACAGCCGATGTACATGCCGTTGAGATAAATGAGAAAACCGTCCATCATGTGGCGTGTGGTGACCTGCCCCGAAACCGACAATTTGTTGACGACGAATTGAAGATAGGGTGTGGGTTTCATGAAAACCTCCGAAAAATGCAAGTGCGGCGGACAAAAATACCCTACTTGCGGACTTCCTTTTCGTTGATGCGTCTGCCGACGTCCTGTCCGTTGCCGCTGGGGGTGTAATAAACATCGTCCTTGACTTCGTTCGGCAGGTACTGCTGCTGCACCCATCCGCCGTAATTGTGGGGGTACTTGTACACGACGGAATCGGGATCAGTTTGCGTATCACGCGGGTGGTTGGCATCCATAAGGTAGCGCGGAACGCGTGCCGACGGGTGCTGTTTGGCTGCTTCTTCGGCAAGCTGTAAGGCGGTAACGACGGAATTGGACTTGGGACAGTTGCAAATGTACAAAATAGCTTCCGACAGGGGAATGCGCCCTTCCGGCAAGCCTATATTTTGAAAAGCCGTAAGTGCACTACTTGCCACCAC
>CAYYTD010000160.1:0-2075 GCA_964474475.1 uncultured Oscillospiraceae bacterium
AATCCGCCTCATGTGCATAAATCGGGATATCGGCAAGCCCTAGCCGCCCAAGCATTTCTTGCACACCGCCACAGTGATCAAAATGACCGTGAGTTAACAAGACTGCTTGCAATTTCAAGTTATTATCTTTTACAAATCGAAATGCTTCAACGGCTCCAAAAGGAACGTCTACCAACACACATCGGTCCTCCGAAACGAGAAGAACACAATTTGTGTCAAGTTCCCCTTGACAAAACACGTATGGCTTCATATCTATCCATGAGTGCGGTATACGTTAATTACCGCAGGAAGTGATTTTAGCTTGTTCATCAACATATTGACTTGTTCATGATTGCTAATTTCAACACTGACCGTAGCAATAGCATTACCCTTGCGATCTTTTCTTGCATTGATTGCTACCAAAGGCAATCCCTCGTTTACGATAATCTTCGTAATGTCTGCAAAAATATCACCCTTGTCTTCAGCAAAAACCTCAATAGTTGCAGCAAACGTCGTTTTAGCATCAGTATTTGCCCAAGTCGCCTCAACGACACGTTCACTCTCCATGCTCTTAACAGATGGGCAATCTGCGCGGTGCACGCATACCCCTCTACCGCGAGAAATATAACCAACGATTTCATCTCCGGGAACAGGACTGCAACAACGAGAAAAACGAACAAGAAGGTCGTCCATGCCTTTAATTATTACCGAATTTTCTTTTCCGCCGCCGATTTTGTTTCGTCTTGGAGCTTGCTGCTTTTTAACACTATCCGATAAAGCAGGATTTGCCGACAACAGTTTGGATACCGCCTGACTTAACGACAAACTACCATAGCCAACTGCGGCGTACATTTCTTCGGCAGAAGCAAACATGTATCTTTCGCAAACTGCGGCAATAGAATCGGGAACCAACAAGTCTGATGGAGATATGCCTCGATGCTTAGCATCGCGTTCAATCATCGACTTGCCCGTACGAATATATTCTTCTTTAAGTTCACGCTTGAAGAACTGACGAATCTTAGACTTGGCCGACGGAGTTTTGACAATTTTAAACCAATCGCGCGACGGGCCCTTGGCGCTGGGGTTGGTCATGACCTCAACGGTATCACCAGAATTCAATACTGTATCCAAAGGAACAATCTTATTATTAACCTTTGTTCCGACACATTTATTGCCAACTTGACTGTGTACCGCATATGCGAAATCCAATGCAGTAGCGCCTGCAGGCAATAATTTTACGTCTCCGTTAGGGGTAAAAACGCAAACTTCGTTAGTATTTGATATATCCTTGCGTATTAAATCCAAAAACTCTTTGCTGTCACGCAAGTCGTCGTCATAAGACAACACTTCTTTAACCCAGCTAAGCTTGTCGTCCATTCCTGAATCGCCAACAAAGCCCTCTTTGTACTTCCAATGCGCAGCAATACCATATTCTGCTATTTTGTGCATTTCGTGAGTACGAATTTGCACTTCTATCGGGTAGCGATGTGTATCAACGTCTATAAAAACGGTCGTATGCAGAGATTGATACATATTTGGCTTGGGAGCAGCGATATAATCCTTAAACCTACCTGGCATAGGCTTCCAACGAGCGTGTATTGCGCCTAAAACCGAATAGCAGTCTTTGATAGTATCAACAATAACACGCACTGCTGTCATATCGTAGATTTGCTCTAACGTCTTATTTTGCTTTTTCATCTTTTTATAGATGGAATACAAGTGTTTAGTACGTCCGTATATGTCAAAATCTACAATGCTCGATTCTGCAAGCTCCTTCTTTAACGACAAAATAAAGTCGTCGACAATTTGATCGCGTTCTTGCTTTTTCAAAGCAATGCCATCGGCAATATGTTTGTAAGCATCGGGATCCAAATATTTTAGGCACAAATCCTCCAATTCGCTTTTAATTGGAGAAATACCCAATCTGCCCGCAATGGGCGCAAAAATATCCAGCGTTTCTTTTGCAATAATAAGTTGCTTTTCGGGCGACAAATACATCAAGGAACGCATATTATGAAGTCTATCTGAAAGTTTTATCAACATTACACGCACGTCTTTTGCCATTGCAAAAAACATTTTGCGCATGTTTTCAGCCT
>CAYYTD010000161.1:0-2065 GCA_964474475.1 uncultured Oscillospiraceae bacterium
AAGCCATCGGCAAAATTAGTGAAAATAAAGGGAAAAAGTCGTTGTGGTGACGGTTGAAAGGGCTACTTGGAGTGCCTTGCCACCTCTTTGCGAAGCGTTGCCGAGCAGGACGTTGCCGCACGATAACTATTAGACCGCTGCGACTTTGCAAGCGTTACTGCAAGTCCGGCTCCTGCCCGGACTCGGCGATGAAGCTGTCGAGAACCAAGCCAATGCGCTCCAAAACTGCCTCTTTGCCCGTTTTGGCAGTGGAAGAAAGAGCAATTAGGTTGCCTTCGCCCACCTTGAAAAAGTTGGCTATACTACGCAGACGGTTCTTGATTTGGCTCTTGCCGATTTTGTCCGCCTTGGTTGCCACGATGGTGTAAGGCACGTTGTTGGCAAACAAATAGTTGTACATGGTGACATCGTCCGCAGTGGGATCGTGGCGGATATCCACGAGAAAAAAGACGTGGCGGAGCTGCTGCTCCTTGGCAAGGTAACTTTCTAACAGGCTTGCCCACTTGATTTTTTCGTCGTTGGACACGCGTGCGAAACCGTAACCGGGAAGGTCGGCAAGCAAAAACTCCTGAGGAGTATCTTGATTGATGAGAAAATAGTTGATGAGCCTTGTGCGCCCCGGCAACTTGGATGTGCGTGCAAGCTTGCCATCCCCCGTGAGGTAGTTGATGAAACTACTCTTGCCCACGTTGGACTTGCCTGCGACGGCTATTTGCGGCAGGGGCGAAAGAATGCACTGCGAATACTTTGCCGCGCCCTTGACGTAAGAGGCTTGTTTGATAACCATGAGTGAAAAACTCCCTATTTATTTGCGTGCTACGCTTGCTGATTTGCAACCGACTTGCAGGGCAAAATACCGTTGCGTTGCAGGTGATTCCGCTTTGCTACTACGCTTGCACGACCGGCAACGATTGACTTACTTGCGGCGTTGCGTTGCACCACTAATTTGCTATCCTGCCGATATATTTTGCGGCATGAATTGCAAATAATCGTTGCCGACTATTGTGCTTGCGGCTGTGCTGCCGACAATTTACGCTTGCGGCTTGACAAGGGCTTCGGCAAAGACGTCGGTGACGTCGTCCGCCAGCACGAACTGCACTTTGGAGCGGACTTCTTGAGGGATTTCGTCCAGGTCGGATTGGTTGCCCTTGGGAATGATGACCTTTTTGATGCCGATACGGTAGGCGGCAAGTGCCTTTTCCCTTAGTCCGCCGATGGGCAAAACTTTGCCGCGGAGGGTGATTTCGCCCGTCATGGCTACGTCGCCACTGACGGGAAGACCGCTGAACGCCGACATGACTACCGTTGCCATGGTTACGCCTGCGGAGGGACCGTCCTTGGGTACGGCGCCTTCCGGCACGTGAATGTGAATGTCCGTTTTGTCGAAGCGGGATTTGTCGATGCCGTAAGAATCGGCAAGGCTCTTGACAAGAGAAATGGCGGTGATTGCCGATTCCTTCATGACTTCGCCCAGTTTGCCGGTAAGCTTGACTTCACCCTTGCCGTCGAACAAAGCGGCGTCGACGTTGAGAGTGACTCCGCCGATACGCGTCCAGGCAAGTCCCCTTGCCGAACCGACGGCATCGGGCAGCTTGCCCGTTTCGTCCTTGTACTTTTCTGCCCCTAAAAACTCGTGCAAGTTTTGCGGAGTGACGACCACTTGTGTGGTGGGATCTTTGACTAATTTGAGTGCCACTTTGCGGCAGATGGCGGCAATTTCCCTTTCCAAATTACGCACGCCCGACTCGCCCGTGTAGCGCTGGATAATTGCCAGATAGGTTTCGTCGTCTATTTGCACCGCTCCTTGCGGTATGCCGTGAAGGGCAAGGTTCTTTTTGAGCAAGAATTTATTAGCTATTTGAACCTTTTCCAGCTCGGTGTACCCCGAAAGCTCGATGATTTCCATTCTGTCCAGCAGCGGCGCGGGAATGTCGTCCGTTGCGTTTGCCGTGCACACGAAAAGCACCTTGGACAGGTCGTAAGGGACTTCCAAAAAGTGGTCGGTAAAGCTGAAGTTTTGCTCCGGATCGAGCACTTCGAGCATGGCGGAGGCGGGATCGCCGCG
>CAYYTD010000162.1:0-2039 GCA_964474475.1 uncultured Oscillospiraceae bacterium
CTAAAATACACGTCAAAATCAAATCCAGCAAAAATGCCGAAAATCGTTTTAGCAAACCGGCTTTCGATACGTCGTTCATGGCACGCCGCCTCCGTAGATATAGTTCCAATATGGTCGCACGCGCGCTTTTTCGGCAAAATTCGCCCTGCTCAATGCAAAGGAGTTTTTGCTCGTTCGCCGTACGCAAATAATTATACTATATATACAAAGTTTTTTCAAGCTAAACGTCAAAAAAACTTGTGCAATTTTGCAACTAATATTTCGCTTTTGGCGATTATTCGTCTTAATGCGTGCAAAAATCCAATTTTTTGCATTTTGCGCATACTTTCGGCTCCTTAGGATGTTCCTGCCGTTGCAAATAATTGCTGTTTGTGATATAATCAAAGGCTGCAAGCTTTCATCGCTTGCCAAATATTATTAAAAAAGGTCGGCAAGGTACCCTCATGACGAAAAAACTCAAATTTTCCATTGCCATTTTGCTCGTTGCTTTGCTTGCATGCTGCCTTGCGGCGTGCCAATTGCAACCCTGCACAAGCATTTGCCCCGTGTGCGATGGCTGCACCAACCCCAACTGCCTCACCCACCCTGCCAAATGCACCTGTGCGGACGTCCCCACGCCCGATACTTGCACTGCTTTGTGCTCTGTCTGCGGCGGTTGTAAGGACGACTCCTGCACTCAGCATTCCACTAAGTGTACTTGCACGCCCACGCCCACGCCGGACGTTTGCACTTCCTTGTGTTCTGTTTGTGGCAACTGCACGGATGCCACTTGCACCCAACACACGCAAAAATGCACCTGCGCTCAGCAACCCCCTCGTCAGGTCAAGTTCCTTGCCATCAACGATTTCCACGGCGCCGTCAACCTTTTCCCCAAGGTCGCAGGGCAAATCGAGAGTCTGGCGGACGGCAACACCGTCATCATCAATTCTGGGGATATGTTCCAAGGCTCCCTGCAGTCCAATAGCAACTACGGCCGCCTGCTTACCGATTGCATGTCTGTCGTCGGGTTCGATTGCCTCACTCTCGGCAATCACGAGTTCGATTGGGGCTTGCAAAAGCTTGCCGAGCTCAAAGCCGCCAGCCAAACCCCCTTTTTGGCAGCCAACCTGTACCACTGGAACGCCGCAACCAAAACATGGGGCACCTTCGCTAGCGAGTACGCCGATAAGTACGTTGTCAAAACGCTAAGTAATGGGCTCAAAGTCGGCATCATCGGCATCATCGGCAGTAGCCAAATTACTTCCATTTCGTCACAGCTTGTCCAAACCGTCGGTTTCAAAAACCCTGCCGAGGTCATTCCCGACCTTGCCGCCGAACTGCGCTCACAGGGGTGCGACGTAATTGCCCTTTCCGCCCACACCGGGCAGGAAACTTTTCTGCAAGACCGCTCCTTCGATGTAACCGACTACTGCAACGTCGTCTTTTGCGCCCACACCCACCGCCGCGAGCTTACCGAGCACAACGGCGTAGCCTTCATCCAAGGCGGAAGTTACGGCAACACCCTTTCCCAAGTTACACTGTCCGTCGATAACGGCACCGTCACCACCCAACGCAAGTACAACCAGTACTTTTCTTCAAGCTGGCAGGCTAATGCACAGGTGCAGCAAATGGTGGACGAAAACGAGCAAATCGTCAGCCAACAGGCAAGTCAGGTTGTTGCAAACTTAAGCGGTTCGTTAGATTACTATACCGATGTTCCGCGCCTTGTCAGTAGGGCAATGGTGCACGCCTGCAACAAGGCAGGCTATCAGGTCGATCTTGCCATCTGCTTGCGCGGCAGGGCCGATCTCCCAAGCGGCACCCTCACTTACGAGCAACTGTTCCAGTGCCTGCCCTTCGATAACACCGTCTACGTGGCACGCGTCAGCGGCAAAGATGTCCTTCGCGAGGCCGGTTACGACGGCAACGAAGTCTGGCGCGTAACCGAGCAACCAATAATGAACGACAACTACAATTACTACACCGTGGCTGTTATTGATTACATGCTGTACCATCAAAATTCCAACCGAGATTACAACTACTTTCCCTCCGCTTTTAAC
>CAYYTD010000163.1:0-2038 GCA_964474475.1 uncultured Oscillospiraceae bacterium
GCGCAAGGGAGAATGCAACCTTGCCGACAGCTATTGCCGAATAGAAAACGGCAATCTCGTAATGATAGGTTGTTATATTAAAAATTACGACAAGGGAAGCTATTCCAATGTGGAAAGCCGACGCGACAGGCGTTTGTTGGCGCACAAAAAGGAAATAATGCGCATGCTTGGCAAGGTTAAAGAAAAGGGATATTCCATCGTTCCGTTAAAGATGTATTTCAAAGAGAGCTTGGTCAAGGTCGAAGTTGCATTGGTTAAAGGAAAACAAAATTTCGACAAGAAAGATGCGTTAATGAAAAAGGATATTGAACGTGATCAGCAACGCAGCATCAAGGATTACGTTGAACGTAGGTGATTGAATGGAAATTTGTTTGCAAGATTTGGCAAAAGACGATTTGAAACGAATCGCCGTCATAGGTTGCCCCGGAAGCGGCAAAACGACGCTTGCAAGGAAAATCGGCAAGGCGTTGGGCCGCAAGGTTGTCCATTTGGACAAGGAATTGTGGCTGCCCGATTGGACGGAAATGCCGTTTGAACAAAGAGAAGCCATTCACGAAGCCATTATTATGCAAGAAGAATGGATAATAGACGGTATGTGGCGTAGCCACGTGCAAAACCGCCTAAAACGCGCAACGTTAGTTGTTTTTTTGGATTTCAACACCGATTTGTGCTTGAAAAGAATATTCAAACGTCGTGAAAACGGAGACGTACAGCGTGACGATATTGCCGAGGGGTGTCTTGAAAGTAAAGACAACGATTTTGACGGTTTTGTGCGTTACGTAAAGAGTTTCAACGACGAAGTGCGCCCCGTCGTGGCTGATTATTTGGCAAATACTAACGTCGATTGCATTCGCCTAACACACGCTTATCAAACACGTGTCCTTGTAAATGCGTTAAAAAATTACTAGTAACCATTAAAAAAGGAAAAAAATACGTATGATACAAATAAGAAATTTAACCAAGGTTTTCCGTCGTTCGGTACGGCAGGAAGGCTTGTGGGGAATGATTAAAACACTTTTTTCGGCAAAGTATACCGAAAAGGTTGCCGTCGACCATATCGACATGGACGTTGCCGACGGCGAAATAGTGGGTTATATAGGCTCAAACGGAGCAGGAAAATCCACGACTATCAAGATGATGTGTGGAATATTAACTCCCACGGAAGGCACCGTTCTTATCGATGGTGTTGAGCCTTACAAAAAGCGTAGGCGCATCGCTTCCAAAATAGGTGTAGTATTCGGGCAAAAAACGCAGTTGTGGTGGGATATACCTCTCGTAGAAAGTTTCAAAGTTTTGAAGGAAGTATATTTAATTCCCGATGAACAATATCAAGAACGTTTGCAATTTTTGTGTGATACGTTGGGTATTGCCGACATTCTTAATCAGCCAGTGCGCACCTTGTCGCTTGGGCAGCGCATGCGTGCCGATCTTGCGGCGGCATGGCTACACAATCCGGAAATTTTGTTTTTGGACGAGCCTACCATTGGACTGGACGTTTTGGTAAAGCAAAAGATTCGTGAAGCCATAAAGCAAATGAACGCAAAGTACAATACCACCGTTATTTTGACTACTCACGACATGCAAGACATTGAAGATTTGTGCAAGCGTATAGTGATAATCGAAAACGGTCGTATCATTTTCGACGGTCCTACCGAGTCCATTAAGCATCGTTTTGGAGATTTGCGCACGGTTACCGTTTCGGCAAAAACGTTGCCAAACGACGATGCTTTGGACAATTTTGGCGGCAGGCTGTCTTTTGAACGTAAAGACGAAAGTTTGCTGTTGAAATTCGATGCCGAAAAATTGCCGTTAGAGGAGGTAATAGATTACGCCTTTCACACTTTGCGCGCCAAAGATATTAAGGTTGCGGAAGTAAGCGTAGAAGACGTGGTGAGGAACTTGTTAGAAGAACAAGAAAGGAGCGCCCGTGTTTAAGCGTTACAAGCCCTTTTTTAGAGTGGGCGCAATCAATTGCTTTGCCTACAAATTTCAAATATTCGTATGGTTTATTATTACCGCGTTGGAATTTGTTTGTACT
>CAYYTD010000164.1:0-2008 GCA_964474475.1 uncultured Oscillospiraceae bacterium
CCACTCCAGCCGCGCCGCCAGCTCCCACAGCAGCAAAAGTATGCCCAGCAGCCCAATTTGCGCCCCCTTTTGCAACAGGTTTCGCCTTTTCAGCGATGCCAAATGCCGTCTGTGCCCCTCGCTCAGCCCCTTAATCTTCCTGCTCATTATTCATCACCCCTTTTTTTTGCCGTCCGCCCTTGCCTTGCCGATGTTAAACCTTTTCAGTCGTCGATATATCTTTCGCTCCCATTGTACTCTCTATACTTATTCGGGCTTTTGCCGTCCGCCCTTGATTTTTGATACCCAAAATCAGCTACCGTCTATTTTAGTTCCGTTCTACTTAAATCCTTGCCATTTATTCGGGCTTATCTGCCGTCCCTTTCGTCAGCAAATGGTTAATTTTTTCAAACAGCTTTCCAAATTTCGGCGATTCCCTTCTCGATAGCGGCGTGGGGCAGTCGGGCATATGCACGTAAATTACCTCCTGCGTTTTTGCAGGCCGCGCCGTCAGCACGATAATTTTGTCCGCCAACGACAGTGCTTCCGATACGTCGTGCGTCACAAGCAGCGCCGTCGCCCCTTCGTTTTTAATTATTCCGTACACGTCGTTGCACACGGCAAGCCTGGTCTGAAAGTCCAATGCCGAAAAAGGCTCGTCAAGCAACAGCAGCTTTGGCGATAGTGCAAGTGTGCGAATCAACGCCGCCCGTTGCCTCATTCCGCCGGAAATTTCACTCGGATAGTGGTTTCTAAACTCCCACAAGCCGTATTTTTTCAGCAGTTCTTCGGCATGAGCACGTGCCTCGGCATTTTTCCTGCGCTTGCCAATCTCCAAGCCCAGCGTCACGTTTTTCAACACCGTCCGCCATTCAAAAAGCTGGTCGCGCTGCAGCATGTAGCCAACGTCCCCTTCAAAATTGCGCTCCACAACGCCGCTTGTCGGCTCAATCAGACGGCACACAAGGGATAGAATAGTGGTTTTTCCGCACCCAGACGGCCCGATAATGGCAACAAATTCCCCGTTTTCCACCTCAAAACTCAACCTGTCAAGGGCAACCGTTTCGCTGTCCTTGCCGTAAAAAACTCTCGTCACCTCGTCGAATTTCAGTATCGCCACCTTTCCACCCCCTTGCATGCCTTGCGTTCTACCTTTGCGGCGGATTTTTTTTGTCCGCCCTTGCTGCACAACAATACACAAACTGCGGCGTTCTATTCGTTTGCAAAATATCTCGGAATCGCCGCCCTTCAATCGGGCTTGTTCTCGTTCGCCCTTTGCCTTTGCTTTCTATTTTGATGTTTTTTTTCTCCAAGTAAATCACGCTTTTTAGTGATTTTCTTCTCAAATCGGTCGTGGTGTAATTTGCTTTTTTGTCGGTTTTTGTGATTTTATTTTTTGCCCACGCCGCCGCAGTCAACCCAAAAAACGCCCGCAATTCACCCAAATTATTCTCGATTTTCCGCAATTTGTAAGATACTATCACACGCATAGTATCAAGAAAGGCTACTTTTCTCTCAAATTTCTTTGATTTTCTTCGCCGCTCCGTTGTCCACAATGTCGTCGTATTTCACTTCCCCTTGCAGTTCCCCTGCGTTTTTCATCACGTCCAGCAGCCGAGCAAAAGCCTTTTCGTCCGTCACCGGCGTGGTCGTCCACACGTCGCATTTTTGGTAGTTGGCAATGGCTTTAACAAGCAGGTCACGGCTTGTTCCGTCAAAGAATAGTGCAATTTTCTCTGCAACAACTTCGGCGGACTGCGACAGCGCAAATTCCGTTCCTTTCCACACGGCGCGCAAAAATTTTTCCACCTTTTCGGGGTTGTTTTTGGCAAATTTTTCCGTAGCGGTGTAGCAGGTGTAGGGTATCTCTCCGCTGTCTAGCCCTATTGCGGAAACTATATACCCTTTCCCCTCTTTTTCCATTTGGCTTGCCGTCGGCTCAAAAAGTGGCACATAGTCCCCCGTTCCGCAGGTAAAGGCAGGCGCCAGCGCACCAAATTGAATGCTGTAATCCATCGTTACGTTTTTG
>CAYYTD010000165.1:0-1983 GCA_964474475.1 uncultured Oscillospiraceae bacterium
GAGTTCTTCTTGCCAGCACCAATAGCACATATTTTCGTAGCTTTCGTCACCGCCGATAAACACAACGGGGCCGTCGTCCACACACTTTCCGTTAATAAAGCGTGCGTTCACCGTCGATTTGCGACCACAGCGACAAACCGACTTAATCTCTTGAAGTGAATCGGCAAGCTCCACCAATCTTTTGCTGCCTTCAAACAACGTGCATTTAAAGTCGTTCATCAACCCGTAGCACAACACAGGCACTTCCAGCGTAAGCCATTTTAGCTCGTCTATTTGTTTTGTACTGCAAAACTGCGCTTCATCCACAATTATGCAATCACATCCGAATTTAGCTTTGTAGTCATTGTATAATTCAACAAAACTTTGGTTTTGATGTAGCACCTCACAATCGGCAACAAGTCCAATACGCGAACGCACCTTAGGCGCATCGGTATCGCCACGATTGTCCAACGACGGTTTAACCAACAAAACGCGCATACCCTTTTGCTCGTAGTTAAACTTGCACATAAGCGCTTGCGCCGACTTGCTACTTCCCATTGTTCCATACTTAAAATATAAACGAGGCATAATTACTCCTTTGTAACACAACCACAAAACTTTTTTAGCACAAAAATAACTTGAATGTTAATACAGCCCGTTTATAGTGCCGTCGGCATCTATCGTCATGTTTACTGCATTTGGCACTTTGGGCAAGCCAGGCATTAACAGCATGTTTCCTGCAAGTGCAACGCAAAAACCGGCACCGCCACGATACTCAACGTCCCTTATGTGAAATTCAAAGCCTTCGGGCGCGCCCAAAAGGGACGGATCGTCCGAAAAGCTGTATTGCGTTTTAGCAATTACCACAGGCAATTTTGCTGCGCCAAGCGATTCCAATTTAGCAATGCTTTGCAAAGCACGAGCATCAAATTGAACACTTTTTGCGCCGTAAATTTTCGTTGCTATCTTTTCAATTTTGCAAGCTATCGAATCATCATCGTCGTAGACAAATCTGAACGTTTCGTTGGGCATCTCACACGTTTCAGCAACTGCCTTTGCAAGTTCAATTGCACCGCTGCCGCCCTTGCCCCAAACGTCGCACTCCACAACTCGAATCCCCATTTGCTCAACGGCACATTTAACGCAATCGATTTCGCTTGCCGTATCGGACGAAAACTTGTTAATAGCCACAACACAAGGCAAACCAAATACGTTTGCAATGTTGTTTACGTGCTTCAAAAGGTTTGGCATACCTAAACGAAGTGCGGTCAAATTTTCTTTGGTCAAGTCGTTTTTGCTTGCACCGCCGTGCAACATCAGCGCGCGAATTGTTGCCACAACCACCACAGCGTTGGGCTTGAGTCCTGCAAGTCTGCACTTTACATCCAAAAACTTCTCCGCCCCCAAATCGGCACCGAAGCCAGCCTCGGTAACTGTATATTCCGAAAGACTCATAGCAAGCTTAGTAGCTTGTACACTGTTACAACCGTGCGCAATATTTGCAAAGGGACCGCAATGCACAAAGGCAGGCGTTCCGCCAAGCGTTTGAACCAAATTTGGGCGCAACGCATCCTTAAGCAAAATTGCCATTGCGTCTTGCGCACAAAGATCTCTTGCAAATATCGGGTTGCCGTTGTAGTCGTAAGCCACCAAAATGTTTCCAAGTCTGTTTTTAAGGTCTACAATATCTTCCGCCAAAGACAAAATTGCCATCACTTCACAAGCGGCAGTAATGTTGAATTTTTCAAAGTGTTTCGTGGTCCCTTTAACATTTTCATTAACAGAAACGCCACGCAATGCCCTGTCGTTTACGTCCATCGTTCTGTTGAAAACAACCTTGTCGGGATCGATGTTTAACGGATTTCCCTGAAAAATGCTGTTGTCAATCATGGCGCAAAGCAAGTTGTTAGCCGACGTAATTGCATGGAAATCGCCCGTAAAATGCAAATTTATATCTTCCATGGGCACAATTTGACTGTATCCGCCACCTGTTGCACCACCTTT
>CAYYTD010000166.1:0-347 GCA_964474475.1 uncultured Oscillospiraceae bacterium
TGTAGTAGGTATCTACCAAAAGCAAACTATTGTCAGGATAGGTATCCGCATATGCAATAAAAGCGTCCAATTCTGTGGGGAAAGACATTACCCAACTGTGCGCATGCGTGCCCTTGGGGTCCATACCAAACATTTGTGCACACAATACGTTACTGGTAGAAGTACATCCACCTATAACTGCGGCGCGCGCACCGTAAATGGACGCATCGGGAGCTTGTGCACGGCGAAGACCAAATTCCAAAACGCCTGCAGGGTACGCAGTATAACAAATGCGACGAGCTTTCGTTGCAATAAGCGTTTGAAAATTGATGATATTAAGCAATGCCGCTTCAAGCAATTGTGCTTGA
>CAYYTD010000166.1:357-1969 GCA_964474475.1 uncultured Oscillospiraceae bacterium
GGTGCGGTTTTTACCATGAGTGGCTCATACGGAAAAACGACGGTACCTTCTGGCACAGCTTTAACGGTTCCCGTAAACTTGAAGTCCTTCAACCAATTCAAAAAATCGTCGTCAAATGCCTTTGTTCCGCGCAAATAGGCTATATCATCATCGGAAAAGTGCAAATTTGAAATATACTCCACCGCCTGTTCCAATCCGGCGGCAATACAAAAATTGCTCTCTGCAAACGGACGGAAAAACAAATCGAAGGTGGCAACCTGGTCGGTCTTTCCGTGTTTGTAATAGCAGTACATCATCGTTAATTCGTAAAAATCCGTAAGCAACGTTAAATTACGCATATTAAACCTCTTGATTGTTATTTTGAATCAGTCTTTTCCTCGGTGTAAGGCATCAATTTATCCACACCGTAATCTTTGTAATGTTTAGGTGGGAAAATAAACAGCAAAAACGAATTCAAAAATGCTGTCGTATTTTGTCCGCACTCACACGAAACAGATAAACAGTCATTATTATCGGAATCCTTGCCAGAGGACATCCAAAGTTTTATGGAAGGAACAAGCTTTGCATAGATGACCGCAACCATCAACAATAGGCATATTACCCCAACAACGTATCCGTTGTCGATATTATTCAAGTATCCCCAACAAATTGCAGCAAATAAACCAAAAACGAAAAGTAAAAGCGTTAATGCGGCATAGCAAATCAACGCAGTAAATTGCTTGCGATGCTCCGACACACAGTCGTCAATACCGTCAAGCCTATTGCCACAACTGCTGCAATACATTTTAAGTCTATCGTTACAAGCAAAAATACCCAACGTGGCGTACACTGCCAAGCACGCGCTTGCAACGCCAATCAAAAACCTTGTAGCGCCGCCAAGAACAAACATAATTACAGAGCATCCTATCAACAAGCAAGATGCGATCAAAAGAACCCAACGAGAATTCGCCACCTCGCTTCTTTCACTCTTGAAGAACCTTTTGTACAGAGAATGCAATTCTTGACGATATATTCTGCTCAAAGTCCAGCATCCGAATACTATCGTGAACACCGAAACCAATTGCGAAATTTTAATGTCCGTTTGCATCGTACCGACGTACAAGAACAAACTGTCCGTACGCATACCTTCGATAATTAAACGAACAATGCCGTAATAAATTCCGTAAAACGACGTGCACCAGCCAAGTTTGTACTTTTTGCTACGGGTTAATACCAAAATGCAAATCAAGAAACCAATCAGATTGAAAAAGCTTTCATAGAAAAAGGTTGCTTGATACCATCCTGCTCCACCGGTAGAATAACCGTGAGCGGCATCAATCCACACGTATAATCCGTTAAAACCATGATCGGGCCCTGCCCCGAAAACACTCCAAAAGTTAACGAAATCGGAGTAGTTGGAAGAAATGAGATTTCCGTATGCTTCCTGATTGAAAAAATTACCCCAGCGTCCCAAGCACTGAGCAAGCATTACTCCCGGAATAATTGCATCGGCAATTATGCGGAAATCTTGCTTTTTAATTTTGGACACGACGAACGCAGCAATATACCCTACACTAACGCCGCCGTAAATGCCCAAACCTCCGTTGCGGAAATTAAAGAAAGTGGACCAAAC
>CAYYTD010000167.1:0-1963 GCA_964474475.1 uncultured Oscillospiraceae bacterium
GCTATGTTCCCACGGGCGACGCTTACCAAATCGACGAAGCAGACACCAATCCTTTGGTTGGCGTAACCTTCAACAAAGTATTCATGTACTACGGTTCCACTCAAGATGCCGGCTTTGAATACAAAAACGTATGGCAACTTACCGGTGCCGACGGAGCAACCTTGAAGGGCGTTCACAACGTATCTTACCAAAACCCCCTTGGCGAAGACGTTAACATGAGCTTCCTTATCATGCTCACCAGCCCCGCCGCTTGCGAAAAACTCACCGCAGCTTACAAATCTTACTTTGGCGAAGACTACGACGCTTCTTCCGATAGTTATCTCAACATCGGTTACAAGTTCGTAGCAGAATTCATCAAGAACGTTGCTCAATGGCACAAATCCGACTCCACGGCAGTCAAGCAAATCCACACAGCAGATTACAACAACAAACTCGTATTTGCAGGACTTTGCAAACTTAAGGATTACCCCGGATACAAAGCTGCAACGGAAGAAGCTGGTTACTACAAAGATGCCGTTAAGGCAGCAGGTTGGAACCTCGACGTAGAAGGCTTCCCCGGATTCGTCTACAACATGTGGACTCTCATCCCCGACACGGCAAAAATGCCCTACATGGCTTGCTTGTTCGTTAAGTATCTTCTTTCCGAAGAAGGCTTCAACGCAGGTTGGGGCGGAATCCTCGGTTACTATTCCGCTAACCAAAAGATCGGTAGTGTCGAAGGCGACCCCGCTCTTGCCACTTGGAAGCAAAAAGCAATCGTAGAAGACGTTGAATACATCAACAGCGCTTACGGTACCGCAGTTAAGTTCATCAACCAACAAATTGCCGGTAAATAATTAACGCACACAATTGGGGAGGAGGTTGGCGCCTTCTCCCCATTTTGTTTTGTTCGGCAAGCGTCGCCGTGTGTGCTATCGGCGTGTGACGTTTGTCAACTAAGGAGTAACATCGTATGATAAACAAAAAAGCAATCGATGCGAGGAAAATTGGAAACAATCTCAAATCGTATTTTTCAAAACCGGCAAATATTATCACCATCGTATTTTTAGTGGTGCTAGTTGCCACCGTGGTTTTGCCTCTATTGTCGTTGCTTACGGGTGCGTTCAAAATTAACGGACTTCAAGAACAGCAGTACGTCAACGGCTCACAAGGAACGAGCCTCAAAAACGGCGATTTCACCTTCCATCACTGGACGGAACTGCTCACCAGTAAAGAGTTCGACTACGCACTCACAAAGTTTTGGCAACCGTTAGGGCAGTCAGTGTTGATGGCGTTGCTTGCCTGCGTGGTGGCAGTGTTGTTCGGCGGAGTTGTTGCTTGGTTCATCACCCGTTCCGACTTGCCTTGCAAAAAGTTCATTTCGTCAATCTTCGTTTTTCCTTACATTATGCCCAGCTGGTCAATAGCAATGTTTTGGGAAAACTTTTTCAAGAACACCGCAATCGATGCAGGTGAAGGCATGTTGCAAAGCATCACAGGATTGTGCGCCCCCGAGTGGTTCGTTTACGGATTTTTCCCTTGCGCCATGTGTTTGGGGCTTCACTATGCACCCTTTGCCTATATTCTCATCGGCGGTATTTTGCGCAATATGGATGCCAACTTGGAAGAGGCAGCAACGGTGCTCAAAGCATCTCGTGCCAAAATCTTGTTCAAAATCACTCTGCCCATCGTGGCACCCGCACTCATTTCTACCGTCTTGTTGGTGTTTGCAAGCAGTATCAGTAGCTACACCGTTCCCTTCTTTCTCAACAAGAGTAGTGTAAGCAGCGGCAACAACTTCATTGCCATTTCCGTGCAGATGAAGAACCTCATCAATTCGGGCCCAACCAAGGGGCAAGGCTACGTGGTAGCAATTATATTAATGCTATTCTCCATTGCTGTACTCACCCTCAACAACTGGTTTACTGGCAAAAGAAAGTCCTTCACCACAGTCACGGGCAAGTCCGGGCAGGTATCTTTGGTC
>CAYYTD010000168.1:0-1667 GCA_964474475.1 uncultured Oscillospiraceae bacterium
AGCCTATCTTTGATTGTTACCGCCGCCCGTTTGCTTTTGGTGCCGCCTTTCGTAGTTTCAGCATTTTTTTCAAATTTTCATCATGGTCGCCAAAATTTTGCCAATGCAAAATTGCCTTTAACGCGGCATCTTCCAAAATATAGCATTCCAATAGCACACTATGCTACTTTTTTCACAAATCGTAGTATATTATTACACGCATAGTATCTTATTTGCCCTGTTTTCACCCATTTTTTCCATTTATCGAGGTTTTATGAAGCTAAAAGAAATAATTAGTTTTTGCAACGACTTGTGTGTTTTGGGCATAAATCGCACCTGTTTTTCGTCGGATATTCCTCCCGACGACGGTGCCGTCAGGTTGCTCACACAGTCTTGTAACCAAGTACTTTTGCAGCTCCGCACGGAGTTTTTCCCCATTCGCCGCCAAGCAACCGTAACGGCAGTGCAGAGGTTTTTGCCTTTCGACAGCCTGCCCGTTGCCAAAGTCTTTTTCGTTACCGACAAGCTCGGCAACAAGGTCACTTACCGTCACGGCGCAGGGGGCTTGTACGTCAATGCCGACGGCGACCACACCCTCACCTACGCCCTTGCCCCGTCGCAAGTGGAGTGGAAGGACGAAGTGGACCTTCCTCGCCTTGTTTCACGCGACCTTTTCGCTTACGGCGTTCTTGCCGATTTTTTCACCCATCGCGGCCAGCTTAACCAAGCGCACATCTATACGGACAAGTACCTTCTCGGCATCGAGCAAACCACACGCCGTCTGTCCGATCGCCACATACGCCGCCCCAAATGGCTGTAATTGCTGTCCCTTTGTCCTGTTCGCCTTGCAGCCCCTTTCCGCCCTTTCGTCGTTTTCCTTCTTTGCGGTAACTTTTTCCTTCCCATTCACTTTTCCCTTTTCCTTTCTCTATTGCCTTTTTTGCCTTTCCATTTTTTGCCGATTTTCTCTCTGTTTTTGCCCTTTTTGGTTCCCTTTTTCTCTCTAATTTTCCCGTTCTCTTCCCTTTCTCCTTTTCCCTTCCTTTGCTCGGTAATCATTCATTTCACATTTCGGAGATTTCACAACGATGTTAATCAAACTCAACCAATCCAACGTCAAAACCAACCGTTTGCGTGCGGAGGCCAACTTTGCCTTTTCTGCCGACGTTCACGGCAAGCTCAACGTACACAATTCCGGCGGATTGCGGCATTGTAACGGTGCGTTGCTTTCGCAGTCCACCTTTGCCCGCCTTGCCACCCATGCCAATGCCCATGCGCTTGTCCCCTTCGGCAACACGGTAGCGGTGGTTTGTCCCACTTCCGTGCGTGTGCTGGGCAGCACTTACGATATTCTCTATTCCGTCAACAGTACCGATTCTCCCGTCGGCATTTTCGACGGCGCCGCCTCCACGCTGGTTTTTTCCTGCAGTCAAGGCACTTGGTGCGTTCGTGCCGATTCCACCTGCACGCCCAACCTGCGATCCTTCACCTCCCTTGCCCTTTGCGGCTTCCGCTACTGGGGCGCCAAGGGTAACAAGGTCTATTTCACCTCCCAACTTGCCGAAGACTGGGCGGACGACGACACTGCCGACTACCTTGCCTTCGATGCTCCCGTTCGCGCCCTTGCCGCCAGAGATAACGACCTGTTCGTCTTTACGGATACCAGCCTGTACAAGCTTACCGTCGGT
>CAYYTD010000168.1:1677-1940 GCA_964474475.1 uncultured Oscillospiraceae bacterium
GCGTCCTGCCCAATTCCGCCGTCGTCACCCCAAGCGGAAAGCTGCTTTTTGCCACGGCGCAGGGCTTTTTCCTTGCCGACGGCAACAAAGTCACGCCCACCCTTGCCACCTTTCCTCTCCTGCCGGATGCTCTCACGGCTGTAGCTTGCGGCAGCCACCGCGGAAGTATTTACCTTTCGGTAAACGGTCAAATGGTGCTTACTCTTGCTGCCGATTGCCTTTCCGTCACTGCCTGCCACAACGTAGTGCACCAAAGTTTCGTC
>CAYYTD010000169.1:0-1937 GCA_964474475.1 uncultured Oscillospiraceae bacterium
AACGGAAGTCGTCGGAATCCAAATCGTAAGCAGCCATATTTGCCGAAGAATAGGATACGAAAGTTGCCGTGCAGGTGACGTTGAGGTTACTTTCGCTCAAATAAACGAAAGTTTCCGCCTGAATGCCGTCCCCTTGAACGTTTGCGGTGTAGTTGCAATTCGTCATGGACACGAAGCCTTCATCGGTAGTAAAAGCGTAATCCGTTTTGCCATCGGAATTGTCAAAATCGCAGTCGGCGTTGATGCCGTCCTTGCCTGCGGTGACGGTAACGGTTGCTCCGTTTGCAGTGAGGCTTGCGCATGCGACGGCGTGAGAAGCGCCGTTGGCAATGAGGGTGGCATCGGTGACGGTGAGCGCTTGGCTGACCTTGACGGCGTGCTTGCCTACCGACGTGACAGTGAGCTGTCCGCCGCCGTTGACGGTGAGGTTACCCTTGACGTGAAGGGCGTTTTCTTCGTTGCTGCCCGACGTGGCAATGACGTTTTGCGTACCCTTTTCTACAGTGACGGTGACATTGCAACCCTTACCCGTGGACAATGCCGCAGCCGAACTTGAAACTACGTTGGCATTGCGCAAAAACAAATGCGCGGTGACCTTTTTGGAAATGACCACACCGCTGTAATCTCCGCTGATTAAGTAACTTCCGTCGGCGGTAATTTGCGCCACGCCCTCTTCTACCTGCGGAAGGATTGCGTTGGTGGAATCGGTATTGCCGGACACGTCAGTTAAATCTTTGTTGCCGGCATCGACGATTTCGTCTGCCGTTTCATCCGACTTGTCGGCTACGTCGCCCACACCGCCACCGCCGAGATTGTCGCCGGGGTTGGGGAACTCGGGCGGTGGAGTTTGGCAAGCTGCGGCAAGACACGTGACTGCAACGAGCAGTACCGCAACGAGTGCTGAAAAAAACTTTTTCATAGTGAAATCTCCTTGTGAGAGGGTTTATTTTTGCTGAAAGTATACCCTATTTTTATTGAAGTTTGCTTAACGCCGAGAAAAAATTTAACAAAACGTTTGACACGGCGGAGAAATTTGGTAGTATAATAAGCGACGGTTAAAGGATTAACGAAGCCGGCAACAAACATCTTAACAAAAAAATGCGTTGGATTAAAAAACCGACAAAGCAAAAAAACTCACAATCAATTAAACAAAACAAACGATTGCAAATACACGGTGGCGCGAAAAATTGGCGGACGATTTAAGAAAAAACGACCAAGCGAAAAGAAAAACGCCTTCGCGAACGGAAAAAGCAAAAGGAAAAGAGGAGAAAAAATGACGGAAGAGGCTTTGAAAAAATATCGCTACTGGCTGGATAACGTGACGGACGAAAATGTGCTAACGCAGCTGAAAGGCATGAGCGAAAGCGAAATTGAAGATTGCTTTTACAAAGACTTGGAATTTGGCACGGGCGGCATGCGCGGAATTACTTTTGCAGGCAGCAACTGTTTGAACGTGTACACCGTTGCCCATGCGACATTCGGCTTGGCGGACTACCTTGAAAAGCACGGAATGAAATCCGTTGCCATAACCTACGACTCGAGGTTGCAATCGAGAGAATTTTCTGAAATTGCAGCCGCGGCGCTTGCCCAAAGGGGCATTAGAGTGTATCTGACGGAAAAATGCATGCCTACGCCCTTCCTTTCGTTCGCGATACGCCGCTTGCGTTGCGATGCAGGCGTGAACGTGACGGCAAGCCACAACCCCAAGCAATACAACGGATACAAGGTATACGACGGCACGGGTTGCCAAGTGCTTAACCAAGTGGCGGAAGAAATTACCGAAGCCATAACCGCGAAAGGCGTATTTGACTCGCCGTTGCCCTCCTTTGCCGAGGCAGTTAAAAGCGGACTTGTGCAAAATACGCCGAGCAGCCTTGTGAGCGACTACGAAAACGCCATTATTGCCGAGCGGCTGACAAGCGGTCCCCTTGACGTGG
>CAYYTD010000170.1:0-1859 GCA_964474475.1 uncultured Oscillospiraceae bacterium
GGAGAGTTCGATCAGGTTGATAAGGTACTGTACGACTTAAAACACAACCCTGCCAGCCGCCGTATTATCACCAATATTTACGTGCACGCCGACCTCAACGAAATGAACCTTTATCCTTGCGCCTATTCCGTCACCTTTAACGTGACGGATGGCAAACTCAACGCCATTTTGAACCAACGCTCCAACGACATGGCAGTTGCCAACAACTGGAACGTGGTGCAGTACGCCGTTTTGGTGCACATGCTTGCACAGGTCAGCGGCTTAAAGGTGGGCGAGCTCGTTCACGTAATAGCCGATGCCCACATTTACGATCGTCACATTCCGCAGGTCAAGCGTATGCTGCAAGGTACGCAGCACCCCGCTCCTCGCTTTTGGATCAACCCCGACGTCACCGATTTTTACAAGTTCACCGTAGACGACGTGCGCTTGGAGGGCTACGAGTACGAACCCTTTGCCGAAAAGTTCGAAGTAGCAATTTAGCATATTTGGACGACACGCACTTGGATGGCTACGAGTACGAACCCTTTGCCGAAAAGTTCTAAGTAGCAATTTTTTGTTCCCTGCCTTTTCAATCGCTTACGGCGACATCTCTGCGAATACCCTTGCCTCTCCCATTGGGAGAGGTGGCCGAGCATAGCGAGGACGGAGAGGGCCAAACTATAACCACCCCAAGTAGGGCAAACTATAAGTACATACCAAGTTTTGTCCAATATTTTCAAGTTTTGTAAGTTTTTTTAGGCTTTTCGCCGCCTTTGCAGGAGGTTTTACATGAATTTAATCGTAGTTGTAGATGAAAAATGGGGCATAGGCAAAAACAACGATTTGCTTTTCCGTCTAAAAAAAGATATGGCGTTTTTCCGCCAAACGACCACGGGCAAAGTGGTGGTTATGGGCGCCAACACCTTTCGCAGCTTTCCCAACGGCGCCCTGCCCAATCGCACCAACATCGTGTTAGATGCCGACGGCAACCATTACGACGGCGCAACTACCGTCAATAGCACAAAGGACCTTTTCAAGCTTTTGGCAGATTACCCCTCCTCCGACGTTTTCGTCATAGGCGGCGCCAGCGTGTACAAGCTTTTGTTAGACGAGTGTTCCACTGCCTACGTAACCAAGGTGCAGGCGGATGGTGACGCGCAACTGTTCTTTCCCAATCTCGATTGCAACGACGACTGGGCTCTTGCCGAGCGTAGCGACGATGTGCAGGACGGCGACTTCGTCATCAACTTTTGCACCTACCGCAACAAGCGTTTCATCAAGTAGCCCTTTGCCTTTCCTGTCTTAATTAGCGGATATTCGCGCTGCAGGGCGTTTACCTTTTTCGTTTGGCATTTCTGTCCAACCTTTTCCGTCGTGACGTTTTGCCGGCAACCGCGTTCGTTTGCGCCTTTTTGCTTTCTTTCGGTTAGTTGCCTCGTCAGCCTTTGCTGACTTTTACAAAAGGGGCAATTTTTCGGGTAATGGGAGGCAAAAGGGGGCAATTTGACGAAAGGTTTACGCTACTTTTACAATTGTAAGCGGCAAATGCGTTTACTAAAAATATTAAGTGTGTTATAATATATGCAGTTGTGATTAACCTTCGCAGCGGCATTTTATTTTTTAGCAAATTTACCTATTGCCAAGCAGCCCTTCGTGTGGTTGCAAGGCAAAAGTCAGGGAGAAAATGGAACAAGAACAAGAAATACTATTAGAAGAGCCGACGCAGGAAAGTCAAGGCTTGCAGTCGGACAAAATGAGAACCAAATCCATCGGCAAACTTTTGCTCGAAATGAGTCTGCCTGCAATCATATCCATGTTGGTGCAGTCCCTTTACAACATTGTCGATAGTCTTTTCGTTACCAACATGACTTCGTCAATTT
>CAYYTD010000171.1:0-1787 GCA_964474475.1 uncultured Oscillospiraceae bacterium
CAGTCTTGCGCTTCGTAAGGATTTTTGCCGTTGTTAAGCGCATCCTTCGTTACGTAGGTGAAGTCGCCGTTGGAAATAGTCAACGATGACGAACCGGGATCTTTTTCCGTTGTGTCGGGCGTCACGGTTTCGGAGCTCAAAATCACCGCCAACGAAATACCCAAAGCTACTACCGCCACCGCAACGATAATTGCGATGATGATTTTCAGCTTTGTTTGTTCTGAAAGAGGTTGTACGTTAGTCTTTTTGTTACTCATTTTTCAATACCTTTTTTGTATAGACTTTGGCATGCTTTTTGCATACATAATGATATTTTAATACAAACTAAAATAAAAAGCAATCAAATTAAGCATAAACATTGTACTATTAACAAATTTCCACACAAAAATTACGTCAAGAGGGGCATTCTGTATGAAAAATCTCATCGACAGCGGCAAAGGTAAATGGCTTGCCTCGTTGCTCGGCGTTGCGGCTGGGTTCGTCAACGGCTTTTTAGGTGGCGGAGGAGGCGTGATCGTAGTTTCCGTTTTACTTGCCGTCTACGGATTACAGCAAAAAAACGCGCAAGCCACTGCGTTGCTCGTCATTCTTCCGCTCACCGTCGTAAGCGCGGCGGTGTATTTATTTTCGGGCTTTTCCGATTGGACTAATTTGCTTTGGGCAACCGTCGGCGTCGTGTCCGGCGGAGTCGTGGGCGCCTTTTTGCTCGGAAAGGTCAAGGGCAATGTTGCCAAAATCATTTTCGCCATTGTCCTCATTGCAGGCGGCGTCAAAATGTTCTTTTAGTTGGCAAATTTTATGGGTTAAAGGGGGCTTCGTTATGAAAATTTTTCTTACCGTTTTGTTCGGCTTTTTGGCAGGAATAATCGGCGGTATGGGCATGGGCGGCGGCACTTTGCTCGTTCCGTTGCTGTCCTTTTTGGATATTCCGCAAAAGTCCGTGCAGGCAATCAACCTAATCGGCTTTTTGCCAATGTGCGTGGGCGCGCTAATAGTGCATTGCGCCAACGGACTTGTCAAAACGCACGCAACGGGCTACCTCATTTTGCCTGCAGTCGTTGCATCGGCGGTGGGCGCACTCCTTACCGATGCCACCGGCAACAAATTGCTCAAAGTGTTTTTCGGAGTATTTCTAATTTGCGTCGGAGTTTGGCAGTTGTATGTAGCAATTGCCTACGTCGTCAAAACCAAGCGTTCGCTGCTTGTCAAGGAAAATGCTCCGTCGCAAAGCGATTCTTGCGATCCACCTGCCGCCGACGCCTTTCCTCGTTAGCGCGTTCGCTTTCAGGCTTATTTCGTGTCTTCCCCGTTTTTCCTTTGAGGTGTAATGAATTTAGTTGCTTCTTGTCTGTTCAAACACGCCTGTTTTTTATGTCGTGCACGCTTTTCGTTAAGTCGCGTTTTTGATTATTTTTGGTTGTTTTACGTTTTCTATGCAATTTGCCCTTGATTTTTGCGTCAAGGGCTTTTATTTTTTTTAGTGATATTTTTCAGCGTGAAACTTGCGCTATTATATTTTTCTTCGTTTTGCCCCAAACAATTGCAAAATATCATCAAATTTGGTAAAGTATAGTGGTAAGTTGAAAAAGCAATTCGGCCCTTCTTTTTGCGGATTGTTTTTAGTTTAGCAACTTGGATTTTCTTCATTATGCATTATTTAGCTTTCGATATCGAGGCGGCAAACGGCTACAAACTGTACAGCATATGTAGCGTAGGCGTCGTCATTGCCGACGAGGGGTTCAACGTAATCAGTCGTCAAAATATTTGGATCAATCCCAAAACGAAGT
>CAYYTD010000172.1:0-1759 GCA_964474475.1 uncultured Oscillospiraceae bacterium
TACCCCCGCCTTCAGTATATCCACTACTGACTAGAATACTGCACCACCAGTTTAATTATTTATTTGTTAAAATATACTACCATATATTTGCTAAAAATGCAAGCAATTGAGTAGTTTCAACGTAAAAGTTGAAAAGAAACTTAATGCTTACTCAAACTTAACTTCCGGATTATGCTTTACGATAGTTTGCTTCAGTCCATCCACAACTTCGTTTACAAAGGAAAAATCGTAAGGAAGTTTGTCTAACAAAGACTGAATAATAACTACAAACCCTGCAAATTCCGCAATAGAAGAATCAAGATTATGGTAGTTGTCCGATGCAGCGTGATCCTGCAGCAAATCGCAACAATCATCGGCAATTTGATAGCATATACCCAAATACTTTGCAATGCAATCAACGGTGTCAACGTACTCGTCTTCCATTCCGCCAACCAAACTGCCGCAAACTAACGCCGCTCTAATAAGATACGCAGTTTTGTACAGGGCAATTGTGCCGGATGAAGAAAATACCGAATCGAATATATCCAGGGTTTGCCCGTGAATCATCCCCGCACCGCCACTCATGTTGAACAAAAAGCGACAAGCGCGAAGATAATTTGGTTGAGAAAAGTCTCCGCTAAAGGCAACTTCCGCTGCAAGGTTAAGCAAGTAATCGCCTGCTAGTATTGCTGCGGCCTCACCAAACTTTTTGTGGCATGACAATTGACCGCGACGGTAATCGTCATCGTCCATGCAAGGCAAATCGTCATGAATTAAAGAGTAATTGTGAATCAACTCAATTGCACAAGCTAACTTTTCGGCATTGGGAGTAATTTCACCGCTGCAAGTTTTAGCAGCTGACAGCAACAACGAAGGGCGAAGTCTTTTGCCACCGTTGAATAATGCATATTTGGCCGCCGAAGACGTTACGTCGTCTTCATTGTTGAAGCATCCTTCTAAAATTTTATCTACGTACTTACTATCAATCATCACTTTCCAATTCCTTCATTCTCTCTTGCAGCACAACCAGCTGCCCTTTGCAATCGTTAAGCGTAGCAAGACACTCGGCGGCAAGATTTACACTTTCACCAAAAATGCCAATGGCTTTTTCAATCGATTGCTCGTTTTGAATGGACTGCGCAAGCTCTTCCAGCTTATTCAATTTGTCTTCTAATTTCATTTTCTTTCACCAAAATTTATTTAACTACAGCCGATTTTGTTCCGTCAGAAAATACCAAGTTAACTTCATCTCCGCTGTGCAATTGAGTTGCAGATAAAACTCTCAAAGTGCCACTTTCAACAACGGCGTAACCCTTGCACAAAATGTTTGCAGGATTATCCCGTGAAAGCCGTGTATTCAACTCCTTGAGTTGGAAATCCATCTCCGTCAATTTTCCGTTTAGGCGTTCGCACGAACTTGCAAGGTTCTGTTTTATTCGGCGATTTGCACCATCTATTTTCCGTTGAAATGCATCCCTTATTTTCAAAACCGAAACGTCTACGGAGCGTTTTTGAGCGTGATACTTGGAAGTCAAAACAGAATACATTCTGTTAAGCAAAGACGTAACCACGGATTTTTGCTCCACCGAGTCTATCGTAACTAATTCTGCAGCTTCCGATGGCGTTGCCGCTCTCTTATCCGCAGCATAGTCACACAAAGTATAATCAATACCGTGCCCGACAGCCGAAACTATTGGCTTAGAACACTCTGCAACAGCCCTGACTACAATTTCTGAATTAAACGCCGACAAATCCTCGTTTGAACCACCGCCGCGCCCAA
>CAYYTD010000173.1:0-1727 GCA_964474475.1 uncultured Oscillospiraceae bacterium
CTATCACTAATCGGCGGTGAATTGAAAATGCCGATTTCAAATGTTTCGACGAAACTGCCAACTGCGACGAGCTGCTAACATTCCGCAAAAAAACTACAAAGCTTTGGTTAGATAATCTTCGATGAAGGGCTGAATGTTGCCGTCCATGACGTCGGCAACGTTGGCGTTTTCGAAATTGGTGCGGTGGTCCTTGACCAATGTGTAAGGGCAAAAGACGTAAGAACGAATTTGGCTGCCCCACTCGATCTTTTTAATTTCGCCCTTGATGGACATTGCCGCTTCCATTTGTTCACGCTCTTTGAGTTCGGCAAGCTTACTCTTGAGCATGAGCATGGCTTGCTCTCTGTTTTGAATTTGGCTGCGTTGAGTTTGGCAAGACACCACTATGCCCGTGGGCAGGTGCGTGATGCGAATTGCAGACTCCGTTTTGTTGACGTGCTGGCCACCTGCGCCGCTACTGCGGTAGGTATCTACCTTGAGATCTTTGTCTTCGATGACGACGTCGTTATCTTGAGGCAGTTCCGGCATTACTTCGAGGGAGGCAAAGCTTGTGTGGCGCCGCTTGGCGGAATCAAAGGGGGAAATGCGCACCAAACGGTGAACGCCCTTTTCTGCTTTGAGGTAGCCGTAAGCATTGGCTCCGCTAACCTTGAAGGTGACGGACTTGATGCCTGCTTCTTCGCCGTCGAGAAAATCGATGAGCTGAAGGGAATAGCCGCGCCGCTCGGCATAGCGTGTGTACATGCGGTAAAGCATTTGCACCCAGTCTTGCGCTTCCGTGCCACCTGCGCCTGCGTGAATGGTGAGAATGGCGTTGTTTTGGTCGAACTGCCCCGAAAGCAGCACGGCAACGTGCATTGCGCTGACGGCTTGGTCGATTGCCGAAAGCTCGCTTGCCGTTTCCTCTAGCATAGCTTCGTCGTCCTGACACATATCCAGCAAATCCGTTACGTCGGCAAGGCGCTTGCTTAACTTGTTGAAATCGTCCAGCTTATCTTGCAAATTTTTGGCGCGCTGAGATACCTGTTGGGCGTTTTTTACGTCATCCCAAAAGTCGGCGCGGTGCTGCTCTTCGGTGAGGCGTTGCAACTCCTGCGTGAGAGAGGGTAAATCGAGACTTTGCTCGATACCCTTCATCTTGGACTGCAACGATTTGATATTAAGTTTTAGATCTTCCGTTTGAATCATAATAACCCGTTAAAATTGCTACTTGCGATGACTATTTGCCTATGTTAACTTTCCGCCGGCTTTCCATTAGCCGACGAAAATGACAAAATTACTTGTTTTTGTTTTCCTTACGTTGTTGGCGTTTGAGAGCGTACTCTTCCTTTTTGGTGAGGGGCTTGTTGCTTTGTTGCTCCGTTGCAGGTTCGCCGCTTTGCTTGTTGCTTGCGGCTACATCCTTGGCGTAACAGCAGTTTTTGTACTTTTTGCCGCTACCGCAAGGGCAGGGACCGTTGAGACTCTTGTTGGGATTGAGGTTGCTGCCTTCACCCTGCGTGGGTGCAGACGGAATGCTGCGCACTATTCTTGAAAAAGTTAACATACGAATAGTTTGATACTTTATCTCGTCGTTGAGCTTTTCAAACATTTCGTAGGCTTCCTTTTTGTACACCATGAGAGGATCGTGCTGGCCGATTGCCTGCAAGCCGACGCCTTGCCTGAGGTCGTCCAATGCATCGATGTGATCCATCCACAGTTTGTCGATTGTACGCAACAAAACGAAA
>CAYYTD010000174.1:0-1680 GCA_964474475.1 uncultured Oscillospiraceae bacterium
TTGCGCCAAAATCCATGGTAATCGCGTCCCCCTTAACAATTTGCTTGTCTGTGGGGTGAGCATGCGGCTTTGACGAATTAACGCCCGATGCAATTATCGTATCGAATGCTAAACCCTCTGCACCGTTCTTGTCCATCAAATACTCAAGCTCAATTGCCAATTCTCGCTCGGTAATACCTTCCTTGATGATAGATAACACTGCGCTAAAAGCAGCATCAGTAATCGATTGCGCCTTTTTAATATACTCAATTTCAACTTCGCTTTTAAAACTGCGCACAAAATTGATGTTTGCGCCTACGGCTTTGAGGTCAAAGTCACTCAAAGATTGTTTAACGTTATTAAATTCGGCAACGGTCAATTCGGTGTCTTCGTAGCCAACTGTTTTAACGTTGTTGGAATGCAAAATATCCGAAACGAGAGCAATGCCATCGCCTCCGTTTGCAATTTGAACAACTTGCAAGCCTTCCGATTCCAACGCCTGTGCCATTTCGTAGTATCTCGGGTCGGTAATAAAATAATTTTGGCTAGGCAACAAAAGCAAATAGCCAAAAGTTGACTCAAACCCGGTAAAATACATGCGATTTTTTTCGCTGATAATCAAGCAAGCATCAACTTGCGACATTTCAAATAATTTACTTGTGTCTTTCATAAACAATCTCCTACAAACTTTCGTAAATACGTTTCATTTCCATGGCATCGTCTGCCTGCGTTCCGTCCGATTCGCATATAATTACAGGTTCCAAATTATACTTCTTCAAAACTTTAGCTAAGGGCAAAAACTCAGGGCCAAACGTATTATCTTCAAAGGTCAAATGGCGCACTTCACCGCCAACACTGTATTCAATTTTAGAAAAGTGTACGTGCATTTTTTTAGCTCGATAGGTGCCAAGGCTGTTAATAGCCGAGCTAATAAGCCTGTCAAAATCCTCTTCCGTCCTCAGCGAGCCGTGCGTGCGTGCGTTCAAATGACCGAAATCAATTGCTGGTACGATAAAATCGGCTACACTGCAAAACTCCAAAATCTCGTCAAGATCGCCTATTTGGTTAATCTTACCCATGGTTTCAGCACAAAACAAGCAGTCGTCCAAGTTACTTTCCTTTATTAACCTTGCCAAAACTTCCATGCGCGATTTAGCCAAGCTAACGGC
This sequence comes from uncultured Oscillospiraceae bacterium, assembly GCA_964474475.1. Taxonomy (GTDB): domain Bacteria; phylum Bacillota; class Clostridia; order Christensenellales; family CAG-314; genus Fimimonas. The sequence continues at coordinate 1,149 of CAYYTD010000174.1, forward strand.
ATCGCCACGCAACATTTTGCCAACGGTTGCGGGATGGAACACAATGCGCTCACCACCAAACTGTTTTGCAAAAACAGCGCTTTGCAATAAATAGTTGTAAGATTTTTGCGCCATCTCATCGCTGGGATTTGCAAAGTTTATGTAATACGGTGCATGCACGCTTATTTCAACGTTGTTTTCATTTGCAGCCGCTGCAATTTGGCGAATTTTTTCTTCACTAATGTTAATGCCCCTGCCAAAGGAATACTCGTATGCATTAAGTCCCTGCTCTGCGCACCACTTTGGCGCTTCTACCGTAGTTTTATGCCCCTCGGCGTAAAATCTCTTGCTATTGCCGCTTGGCCCAAATTTAATCATTTTTAACCCTCTCCACGTCGTCTTGTAATTGACGAATTAAATCTTTACTACTGTTAAATGCCTTAGTGCTTCTTAAAAACTTCGTTAGTACAAGCTTTATAGTTTTGTCATATAGGTCGCCATCAAAGCCTATCAAGTGTGCTTCAACCGAGCAGGCTGAAATTACAAAAGTAGG
>CAYYTD010000175.1:0-1668 GCA_964474475.1 uncultured Oscillospiraceae bacterium
ATATAGATTTTTTAATGTATAAAACAATTGAAAATTATTTAACTAAAAAAGGTTACAAGCCTGCCGGTATTCGACTTGATAGCGGGGATTTGGCTTATTTGTCTAAGAAAGCTCGTGCAATGTTGGATGCCGCAGGTTATACCGATTGCAAAATATTTGCAAGCTCGGATATTGACGAATACGTTTTGACCTCCCTAAAACAACAAAAGGCTGCTATTGACGTGTACGGCGTAGGTACTCGCATGATTACAAGCAACAACACGCCGAGTTTAGGAGGGGTGTACAAGCTCTCTAATATGTTTGTCGATGGCATCAACGTGCCCAAAATGAAGATTTCGGATAACCCCATTAAGGTTACCAATCCGGGCGTAAAAACAATTTATCGTTTATTTGACAAATCAACGGATAAGACTATAGCCGACCTGATATGCCTTGAAGACGAGGTAATCGACGAAAGTAAGCCGCTCACAATTACGGACCCGGTTGATCGTTGGAAATCGATGACGTTGACGAATTTTTATGCCAAAAACTTGTATGAAGACGTTTACGTTGATGGGCAATTGGTATACAAAAGTAAAGGTGTTTACGAGTTGCAGGCTGATTGCAGGCATAGCTTGGAAGGTTTTTGGGAAGAGTATTTACGCATTTTTCAACCGCACAAGTACAAAGTGGACTTGTCGGACAGATTGTATGAACTTAAGCAGCAAATAATTGCAAAAGAACGGGGAATTAAATGAAATTTAAACGAGTGTTTAGGGGATATGACCCTAGCCAAGTCGATACGTATATCAACGAAACGTCCGAGCGTGAACTTCAACTAAGGCAGGCGCAAAAGGAACGCATCGATCAATTGATTGACGAGAATAGCTCGTTGACGCAGCAGGTAAAACAATACAAAATGGATGAACAAGCCATTTCTAAATCGTTAATCGATTCACAAAAGCTGGCGCAAGAATTAAAAAATGATGCCGAAAGATACTCAGAACTTGTATTGTCGAGGGCAAAAATATTTTATGCTGCTTGGAGCGCATATGCCCAAACGCTGGTTAACACTTTGTCTGCCGATGAGTTGAAGGCGTTAAACCAGTTGCAAAAAAAGATAGAGAACATTATTAACGCTTATGAAGGGAAAGACGTAGCTCAAGAGTCTTCGGCGGTGATCGAGCAAGCAAAGCAGGAAACGGACTGTACCGTTGCGGCATCGGCGACCGATATTATGCCATCCTTTGCTACTATGACCACACAAAGGTATTCTAACCCGATAGAAAAAATCGAGCATGAAGCTGAACACGTGATTGATCTAAAAGAATTGGTTGCTACCGATGAATCGTTAGAACAATTGTGTTTTGATTTGGGATTGACAAAATAAGTTATGTGGGATTTGATTTTAGACGCGGTGTTAGATAGTTTAATCGTTCTTCCTTTTTTGCTGGCTATTCACTTGCTTATTGAGTTTTTGGAGAGAAACGAAAAGGCAAAAAACAAGACGATTAAACTGTTGAACGGCAAATTTGCTCCGCTTGTTGCGGGTGGCATGGGGATAATTCCTCAATGCGGTTTTTCCGTAATGGCAACAAATTTGTATTGCAGCGATTACATAAAAACGGGAACGCTTATTGCTTTTTTCGTCGCCACGAGCGACGAAGCATTGCCCTTGTTGCTTACTGA
>CAYYTD010000176.1:0-1555 GCA_964474475.1 uncultured Oscillospiraceae bacterium
CCAAAGCCAATTTGGTTTGTTGCCAGCACGGCGATTACTACCGCATCGGTGGTGCTCTCGGTCGCTTCGGCTTTGCGGCGCAAAAGAAGTTCATCGCCAAGCACGGCAAAGGCTACGGCGTAGACGTTTCACGTTGCCGCCTTGCTCACCGCAAACCACCCAAACAGCACAAGTAGAAATATTGTAATCGGCGCATTCTGTGCTAAATAACTGGCTAAATTTTATTTTTGGCTTAATTAACTGTCCCGCAACGGTACAAAACGGGGCTTCGCCCCCTTCGAGGTCAACCACATTGAATTTACAACAACTCAACGATGCGCAATACGCTGCGGCAACGGCTCCGTTGCAACCCACCCTTGTTTTGGCGGGGGCAGGCAGCGGCAAAACGCGCGTTCTCACTAACCGAATTCTCTATCTCGTGCAGCAATGCCACGTTTTGCCAAGCGAAATTTTGGCAATAACCTTCACCAACAAAGCTGCCAACGAAATGAAACGCCGCCTTTACCAATTCGATTGTCAGGCGGAATACATGCACGTGTCCACAATTCACTCCTTTTGCGCCACGGTGCTCCGCCGCGAAGCCCAGTCGGCAGGTCGGCAAAGCAATTTTAGCATTTATACCGAGGACGAAAAAAAGAGCCTTGTCAAGAAGATCGTCAAGGACGTTTGCGACGACGGCGACGGGAAAATAGTGGACGGCTTTTGCGATTCCATTTCGGAAATTAAAAACAACGCGCCCGATTTAATGGGCGATTTGGAAAGTCACGTCAACAACGACGAGTATCTCAATTTGCAAATGGACAAGTTGGAGCAGGTCACGGAAATTGAAGATACGGACAAGCTTGTGTCCGTCATCAAGCAGTACGTCAGCCGCATGGCAGAAAACAACGCGCTGGATTTCGACGACCTGCTGTATTACGTTCACAAGCTCTTTGCCGATTTCCCGGAGATTTTGGATAAGTACCGCGAGCGTTACAAGTACATTCTCATCGACGAGTTTCAAGATACCAACAAGGTTCAGTACAACGTTTTCAAAATGTTGGGTAGCAAGTACCGCAATATTTTTGTGGTGGGAGACGACGATCAGTCCATTTACAGCTGGCGTGGTGCAGATGCCATGAACTTGCAAAAGTTCAAGGCGGATTTCCCCGATGCCAACGTGTACAAGCTGGAGCAAAACTACCGTTCCACCAAGCGCATTTTGGACGTGGCAAACGGCATTATCGAAAAAAACGGCGGCCGTTTTTCCAAAGTTTTGTGGACGCAAAACGAAGACGGCATCAAGCCGCAGTTGTTTTCCGCCTATAGCGAGCAGGACGAAGCCTACTTCGTCACCAAGCAAATTCAAGGCATCATGGAGCTTTCACGCAATAGCCGATTCAAAGATTTTGCCGTGCTCATGCGTGTCAACGCCCTTTCGCGTGCCTTCGAGGCGGAGTTCCAACGCAACCGCATTCCTTACAAAATTTTCGGCGGTTTCAAGTTTTTCGAGCGTAAGGAAATCAAGGACATTCGTGCCTATTTTAGGCTGGTCAGCAACACGGCGGACAACGAA
>CAYYTD010000177.1:0-1534 GCA_964474475.1 uncultured Oscillospiraceae bacterium
GCGGTAATTACCGTTCCTGCATATTTTAGCGATGCACAACGTCAAGCAACCAAAGATGCAGGCAAAATTGCCGGTTTGGAAGTACTTCGTATAATCAACGAACCCACCGCAGCAGCTCTTGCTTACGGCTTGGATAAAGGCGAAAACAAAAACCAAAAGGTGCTCATTTACGACTTGGGCGGCGGCACGTTCGACGTATCCATTTTGGAAATCGGCGACGGCGTATTCGAAGTTCTTGCAACCAACGGTAATAACCGTTTGGGCGGCGACGACATCGACCAAATCGTGGTGGATTACCTCGTTGCAGAATTCAAGAAGACCAGCGGCATCGATTTGAGCAAAGACAAACAAGCTCTTCAACGTTTGAAAGAAGCAGCAGAAAAAGCCAAAATCGAACTTTCGTCCACTCTCAAAACCACCGTTTCGTTGCCCTTCATCACGGCAGACGCAACCGGTCCCAAGCACTTGGAAGTGGAAATTACCCGTGCCAAATTTGAAAGCATGATCGACGGAATTATTAAGAAGACCATCGAACCCATGAAGAAAGCAATGGCAGATGCCGGCGTAACCAACAACGACCTCAACAGAGTAATTTTGGTTGGTGGTTCCACTCGTATTCCCGCAGTGGTCGAAGCCGTCAAGAACTACAGCGGCAAAGATCCTTACAAGGGAATTAACCCCGACGAATGCGTTGCAATAGGCGCAGCAATTCAAGGCGGCGTTTTGGGCGGCGAAGTTAAGGACGTATTGCTTTTGGACGTTACTCCGTTGTCACTCGGTATTGAAGTTTTGGGCGGCGTAATGGCAAAGCTCATCGAACGCAACACGACCATTCCTACTTCCAAATCGCAAGTATTCAGCACCGCTGCAGATAATCAAACCAGCGTAGACATTCACGTGTTGCAAGGCGAACGTGAAATGGCTGCCGACAACAAAACTTTGGGACGTTTCCAACTCAGCGGCATAGCTCCCGCTCCCAGAGGAATTCCTCAAATCGAAGTCAAGTTCGACATCGACGCCAACGGCATTGTTCACGTAACGGCAAAAGATTTGGGCACGCAAAAGGAACAATCGGTAACCATTACTTCTTCCACCAACCTTTCGGAAGCGGATATCGACAAGGCAGTTAAGGATGCCGAAAAGTACGCCGAAGAGGACAAGAAACGTCGTGAAGCGGTAGAAGCTCGCAACGGTCTTGACCAAATGATTCTTTCCTTGGAACAGTTCATTCGCGAAAGCGGCGACAAGCTTGAAGCTGCCGACAAAGAACACATCGAAGATGACATCAAGAAGGGCAAGGAAGTATTGGAAAAGCAAGGCGCAACTACCGAAGAATTCAAGGCAGAAACGGATCGCATTGCACAAAGCTCCGCTGCAATTTTCCAAAAGTTCTATCAACAAGCAGCTCAACAAAACGGAGATGCTCAAACTGCCGAACAGGCTGACGGAAGTCAAGTTCACTACGACGTAAACGACGACAATAAATAGTCGCAAACGGCAACGATAATTATTCTTTGTCCGACGGGTAATTTTG
>CAYYTD010000178.1:0-1524 GCA_964474475.1 uncultured Oscillospiraceae bacterium
AGAAACGGAATAATTGCCCTGCGTTACGAAGCGAAGGAGCTCGCTAGTGCGGTTGCACAACTTTGGAAGGTAACTGCGCGAAAGGTTTTCGTTTGCCTGCGTAAGTAACTTTGACAGGATATCTGCCACTTCAAAGGAATGCTCGGCGGCGGCAATTTCGTTTTCCACGTTCAGTACGGCGTCTTCCAAGTCGGAACGATCGTCGACAACGCCGTCGATGGCGTTACGCAATCTGCCGCACTCCGACACAAGGTAATCGATGCGGGATTCCGTTGCATCCAATTCGCGCCTAGCATTGTTGAGGGCCTTTTCGGCCTCGGCAGTGGAAACACGAGGCGTGATCATGCTTTGCAATGCCTGACAAGTGTTGGTATCGGCAACGAACGCGGCGTGTTTTTCGGCAAGGGCGCGTTTGACTGCGTAGTAATCGTACCCCTCACAGGACACGTACCGCTGAGCTAAATCGAAATAAGCATCGAGAAGTTCGTTTTTCCGTTTGGCTGCCTGCGTGGATTGAGGTCGAATGACCAGTGACACCACAAAGCCAACCAACCCCACGGAAGCCAACGCAACGCCCAAAGGCATTACGGGAATGGCCAAAACTCCGCCGCACACCATCAAAATGATGGCAATAACCATCAGCACGGTTTTGCCGCGCGAAGACACTTGCGGCTTTGCGGCCTCTTGCTCTGCCTCGGTGCCGCAACGAGTCAAATTGTCGTAATCGGCATCGAAAGTGGGTAAAGCAGCAAGCTTGAGCTTGAGCTCTTTATATTTTTCTTCCGTTGCAATGTCCCTCTCGGTGGGTTTGTTGCGAGATATTTCTTCTTGAGCGGAACTAATGATTTGCAACAGCTCCTGCTTTTTGCTTCGGAGAGCGTGCCGCTCGTTTTCCGCCGTTTGAAGTCTACTTTCGTTGGCGGCCTTTTGTTGCAGGCGCGTTTTTGAGATGGTAAGCTGTTGCAAAAGATTGTCGCGCTTGTTTTTTAAGTCGTAAATTTTGCCCCCGTTGCCGCGCTCGAACTTGAAGGACTTTTTGTACTCACGCAAACGCCCCATTACCTGCTCGAAGGCGGCGCCGTTATTTTGCAACGCATTTGAAAGGCGCGTGTTGATATTTTCGTTGGAAGATATTTCCACAAACTCTTGAGGAACGTAGGTTGAGCGATCGTAGCTTTCGGCAGTGAGCCCCAAAAAGTGTTCGCCAACGTTGGTGACGTTGAGCATGCTGCCGCTGCCCAAATCTATAACTGAAAGGGTTTCTTGCCGTGACGTAGTACCGAAAAATCTTTCTATGCGGTAGTTGCGCCCGTCCGACTCGATGGTGATGCTTCCGCCGAACCTTTCAGTGCTGTTCCACGGGCGAAAACGAGCAACATCGTTAACGCGATCTTCGCCCACCTTGCTGTAATTGTAGTTCAACCCGTAAAACATTGCCCTAATAAAGTTGGCAAGGGTGGTTTTGCCAAATCCGTTTACGTTTTGCACCACATTGACAGAATTGTTAAAAGTTAGGTTTACGTT
>CAYYTD010000179.1:0-1518 GCA_964474475.1 uncultured Oscillospiraceae bacterium
GTCGTAACGCAAGCCTAAATCGCAAAGGGATTCTTCGGTGGCGTTTTCTAACTTTTCGCCCCGTTTGAGAATTTTGAAAATGAGCTTTTCGTTGTCGCCCCCCTGCTTGGAGGTGAGCAACGAAATGTTTTCGACAGAGGGGGTTTCGATGCGGGTGAAACCGTACCTTTCGTAAGCGCGCTGTATTACCGAAAGCACTTTTTGACGAAATTTGAAATCTTTGGGGAGAAAATCCCTCATGCCTTTTGCCGGAGTTTTGGGTAGATTTGCCATGATGATATTCCTTTAGTTAGTACACTATTATTTTTGATTTAGCGGCAATAAATTGCTACTGCCGTGAAGGGGAGTGCGGCGTTTGTGCATTCGACGACGAACGTTGCTCGTTAGGGTTGCGGAAAACCTTGCACGACTACCGCAAAGCCGTATTGAATCGCCAAAGCCGTGAATGGAAAAATTGACTTCACCATTATTTTTGCGCCGAACAGCCCGAAAGATGCTGTGGGAATTGCGAAAAATTAGATGATATACTTGTTGTCATCTTGGGGAGCGGACTGCATTTCTTGCGCCTTTTGCTCGTAACCCTGTCTGCCGAAAAGTGCGTAGGTGGCGTTTTTGCCCCCTTCTACGCCCGGTTGGTTGTAGGCATCCACATTGAACATTTCACCTGCGTAAGCCGTTTGCAGTTGCATGAGGTACAGCAGCGCGCCAAGGTTTTCTTCGTTGACGACGTCCATAGCAATGGTATAATTTGCCCTGCCGCGGCGTGTGAGGTTGTACCTGGTGGCGTAAAGCTCCTTGTTCATGAGTTCGCCCAAGGTGTGGCCGCACAAAAAGTTGACGTTGGCAAAATCGTGGCAGCCCTGCGGAATGGTATAGTCGGAGCGGAAATTGCCTACTTCCAAAAAGGTGATGACTTTGTCGTAAGGGCCTTCGTTGTAAAGCTGTACTTGGCTGTGCTGATCGGTAACGCCCAAGCTCTTGACGGGAGTTTGACCGACGTTGACTACGTTGCCCTTGCGGTCCACCTCTTTGCCAAGGGACTCTGCCCAAAGCTGGCAGTACCAATCGGCAATATACTTGAGGCTATCGGCGTAGGGCATGATGACACCGACGTTTTTGCCATCCTTGATGCTGACATACTGCAAAAGAGAAAGCATAAGCGCAGGGTTGGAGTAAACGTCGTCCGTGCGGCAAAGCTCGTCCATTTGCTTGGCTCCGCGAAGGAGTGCGGCTACGTCGATACCCACCACTGCGGCAGGCAACAGCCCAACGGGGGACAGCTCTGAAAAGCGACCGCCGACACCGTCCGGAATGAAGAAAGTTTCGAACCCGTGCTGCTTGGCAAGCTTGATGAGGTTGCCGCTACTTTCGCTTGTGGTGGCAATGATATGCTTGCTTGCATCATCCCCCAAACGTGCCGTGAGCAAATCCATGGCGATGAGGTACTGGCTCATGGTTTCGCTTGTGGAGCCCGACTTGGTGATGACGTTGAAAATGGTTTCGGCAGGATCGATGACG